>NZ_JAMYPA010000018.1:0-137734 GCF_040320105.1 Mesorhizobium sp. M0778
CGCCCCTGCTCCTTTGTTTAAACCCCCCCCGCGCGGCCCCAACGCCGCCCCCCCCAAAAAAAAATACCTGTTCATTTTTCCCCCTTTTCACCCGGGGGCGCCCCCCCCCGCCCCCCCACAGCATATTCCTTGCGTCAGGGGCGCAAAATCAGGCGGAGACGGCGGCCGGAATGGCGCAGGAGACGCCGGTTCCGTGCAGGCCGCAATAGCCGTAGGGGTTCTTCGCCAGATATTGCTGGTGGTCTTCCTCGGCGAAGTAGAATTCCGGCGCCGGCGCGATCTCGGTGGTGATCTTGCCGCGTCCGGCACCGCGCAGCGAAGCCTCGTAAGCATCGCGCGAAGCGAGCGCCGCCTGGTGTTGCGCGTCGTTGAACGTGTAGATCGCCGAACGGTAGGTGGTGCCGACATCATTGCCCTGGCGCATGCCTTGCGTCGGGTCGTGGCTTTCCCAGAACAGCTTCAAAAGCTCGGCATAGGACACGATCTTCGGATCGTAGACGACGAGCACGACTTCGGCATGGCCGGTGAGCCCGGTGCAGGTTTCCTGATAGGTCGGGTTGGGCGTGACGCCGCCAGCATAGCCGGCCGCCGTGACCCAGACGCCATCGACCTGCCAGAACAGGCGCTCGGCACCCCAGAAACAGCCCAGCCCGAACATCGCCGTCTCAAGCCCTTCGGGATAGGGACCCTTGAGCGGCCTGTTCGAGACGAAATGCTTCGATGCCGTCGGGATCGGCCGGTCGCGGCCGGGCAACGCCTCGGAGGGCTTCGGCAGGTTGAGCTTCTTGTTCAGCATATCGCTGAGAAACATGTGCGATTTCCTTTTCTTCTTGCTTGAGCCTTCCCCGATCCGGGGAACGCTGGATCCGGGAACGCAGGAATTTTAGGTCGCGGCGAACCGCCCGCTGGGGCGCTGCCGCCTGTAGCCGATGGCATAAAGAACGAAGGCCAGCATCGCGAACACGGCAAAGCCGGGCTGGCTGAGCACCCAGGCGATGGCGCCGTCCCACAGCAGCGGATTGAGCTTGTCGCGGACGAAGCTTTCAAAGGCGCTGCGCGTGTCCGGCGAGACGGCGAGCCAGCTGGTGTTGAGCGGGGTCATCACCAGCGCCGAAGCCGCCACCGACCGGGTCGCGTCGAGCACGGCCATGATGACCGAAACCGAAAGCGCGACCATTGCAGCGAGACGAAAGACGAAGCGGAACATCCAGACCCTTCCTCCCCAGGAGTTTATCGGAATGTCGTGTCGGACTGTTAAATAGGATTTACCTGCTTCGTCTGCAATCGCGACACGCGAAGTTGAACTTACGCCGGCGGCTTGCACCTGGGCCGGCTGACGAGCCAGACGGCGAAGACGCCGCGGCCGACTGGTTTGTAGGCGCCCAACGAGCACACTGATGCCATGGGCTGAGCATCCCTATCCGGCAAAGCGAATAGAGTGTCTTGGCATTCGGCACCGGATCGACTAGATGAGCCCCGCGCGTGTTGCTTTGACGGCTCGGGTGCGGGGAAAGGGTATCCGCTGGTTGACGGCGCCCACGGCCGGAATTCCGGGCCGGAATCCCAAAGGAGATGCATCTCCCCAACCCGCACGGCGAAACCGGCCGCGTCGAAGATGCTAAAAGGACGGAGAGGTGGCCGAGTGGTTGAAGGCGCACGCCTGGAAAGTGTGTTTACGGGAGACCGTAACGCGGGTTCGAATCCCGCTCTCTCCGCCAGCTAATCCCGAGAAACCCTTTATTTTCCGGGCGTTTGGTAAGGTTCGGTTAGTAGCCTACTAACCAGCCTACTAATCACTAGGGTCAAAACTCCGCCAATGGCCGAGATGGGTGGAAGACCGACGTTCGCTGACAGAAAGACATCACCGTCGCAGCGTCGTCTACAAACGGGGAGGTGTCTCAATGTCAGTGGAAATCCGGGCTGCCTCGGAGGCAGACTTTGACGCGCTCGTTCGGCTCAATCAGGTGGTTCAGAGTCTCCATGCTGAATTGCATCCAGACGTTTTCAAACAGGCAGCCGATCCGTCTGCGGTGAGGACATTCTTCGCAGCGAGGCTGGCTGATCCGAAGAGCTCGATCGCGATTGCTGAGATTGATCGTGCTCCAGTCGGCTACGTCTGGTTTGAAATTCAGTCGCTGCCAGAAACGCCGTTCACTTTCCCTCGGCCCCTGATCTATGTGCACCACATCTCGGTTATGCCGGAAGCTCGTCGTCGTGGAGTTGCCGCAGCTTTGATGTGCCATGTTGAACAGCGAGCTGCTTGCGAAGGTATCGACGAAATTGCTATGGGCATCTGGGCAGCCAATCTCGACGCGCGGCATTTCTTTGGGTCGCAAGGATGCGTTCCGTACAACATTGCACTTTGCAAGAAGCTTGTGAGAGTCAGCTAAGGGTCAGCAAGCGGACGTTTGAATTACGGTGACAGTGCACTTTGAATTACGGCGACAGAATTACGGCGACAGTGCACTATTTGTCATGTTTGCTCGGCTGTCGCTGTGCGTAAATTGAACGCATGGCTCGACTTGCATTACCGCGCCGCCGATGTCGCGCAACCGATGGGCAGCGAAGCACTTCTCGACCGTGATTGCCGAGCAAACCGGAAAGAGCAGTGAAATTGGGAAACGCGACAGGCGGGAAAAAGAAAATGGTGCACTGTCACCGTAATTCGTAATTTGCAGAGGGCGCGAAGGATCGCTACTGAGCGGCTCCATCTGCGCCGCACCCCTTACCCCAGATCAGCCCACAAGCCGAACGACCCGCGCTCCACCAGAGCGCGGGCTTCGACAGGTTCGTTAGTGTCGCTACGCGTCTAGCGCGGAACGGCTTGTATTCCCGAGACCGAGCGCTCTGTTTCGCCGGAGAAAACCACGAAGGCAAAGATCAGCACGGCGACAGCGACAATCATTGAGCCGGTGGCGACGATCGGCTCGAGCGCCGGATTTCCCTGCAGCATCAGGTAAAGCGCCGGCAACATCACGACCAGGCCGAGATTGTAGACGCCATAGTGGATCATCGCCGTCCTGCGGGCAGCCTTCGCCGGGTTCAGCGCATAATAGCCGCCGAATATTGCACTGGTGACCCATCCCAGCAGGTTGATGTGCGCGTGAGCCGGAAACGCGCCGTGATCGCCTGAAATTGCCATCTGCAGGCCAGCTGCAATTCCCAGAATAAGAAAGACGATGGCTGTCTTGAAAAAGAGCTCCGAAACCTTAGGCATGTCATTCTCCCAAACCCGTTTTGCCGCCGCATCATGCTTTGTTTCCGGCGACCTTGCCAAGGGGGACCATCGGGCCTGCCGAACCATTTGTTGGCGGCCTGACGGCCCGTTGGCGGCCGGCCACCGAGACTGGCCGGTTGCGAGTCCAGCCGGTAAAAAATATGCGCTCACGCTAATTTGATTGCAATATCACCCGCCAGGCTTCCACGTCGTTCTCACAAGGGAAGTGACCTGCACGATGGTGGTGCCATACGCGCCAAAGGTCAGCCTGTCAGTGTTGCAGCAAGGCCTCGCCAAACTTCTCCCACAGCTGTGTGCAATCTGTTGCTCTGAGGCTGGGGGTTCCGAGTGGGCCATATCGGATGACGGCGGCGTGAACATCATAGCCAACGATAGGTGCATTGGCGACAAAGTGGATAGCCTCGCCCAATCGGCGAGAGCCAATTGGCGCATCGGTTTTGTTGGTGATGTCGAAGACACCACAAATATCCACTTCCTGATTTCTGGCTGCCAACGCAGCTTCCATTACCTGTTCGTGCATCATCGAAATCTCTCCTAACGGTCTAAGTCTAAGAACCGCGGCTTTTGCCGGTCCGGCAGCTGACAACCGCCAAGTCGAAGTGCCTTTTGCAGCATCTCGATTGGCTCTTGCTGCGAGCCACTCCGCCCGCTCCCGCGGCAAGCCGATAAGGCAACTGCCCGCGAAATCCGCAGGCACGTCCACGGTCGCATCAAACACGGCCCACGTGCCAGTCGGCTCCTGAACGGGCAAAAACCTCATAACAGCGCCTGCTAATATACCATACCGACTGTGAGGACGGAGCTTTGTTCCTGCATCGATCAAACGAATGAGAGATGTTGTCGAAATGTCAGGCGACGCTCGCCGAAAACAATCGTCGGCGACATCGCCAGGATCGAAGGCTGAGCAGCGATCCGGCCGCATTCGGGACAAGCACAAGATGCGGGAGACAAGCGCGGTCAGAATGTTCAGCCAGAATCGCGTTTTCGTTGCGGATGGATGGTCTCGCCGCGCTTCAGCATCTCCACGAACGCCGCGATCTTCTTCTTGCGTCCGGCTTCGGTCTTCATGTTGTGGGTGCGGAAGGCGAGCGCGAAGCGGTTTTGCTCGCTGAGCTTCGCCAGCATCTCTTTCGCCTTGGGCTCGGCGTCTATTGCCGCCTGGAGGTCGTCGGGGATCTTCATCTCCTTGCCGCTCCTATAGGCGCGCGCCCAGCGGCCGTCGGCCTTGGCTGCCTCGGCCTGCCTCAGCCCATGCTCGGTCATCCGGCCCTCCTCGATCAGCCGGGCGACATTGTCGACGTTGATCTGGCTCCAGGTGCTCTTCTTGCCGCGCGGGGTATAACGCTGCAAATAGCTTTTGCCGTCCAGGGCCTTGCGCACCGCATCGATCCAGCCCCAGCATAACGCCACGTCGATGGCTTGCTTCGGCGTAATCGACGGCAGCCCCGAATCGCGCTTATGGATCTTGATCCAGACTTCGTCCTCGCTGTCGTGATGCTCGCCAAGCCAGGCATGGAAGCTTTCGGCATCCCTGAACTCGCGCACCTTGGCCGGGTCGACCTTGACGGGCGCCATCAGCCGGTCCGCCCGTGACACAGGCGCGTAACGACGCCGAACCGCTTGCCGGCCGCGCGCGCGCTCATCTCAGCTCCAAGTCCGCAATCCGCAGGCCGGATGATTCCCGCTGGCACGCGTTCAGCCTGCGCGATTGGGCGTGCCGAGGACATGGGATTTCGGCGGCAGCATGACGTCGTCGAATGTCTGCGTGAACATCGCCGCCGCAAAGAAAGCGACGGCGCGCAGGGTTTCGGTGCCGGTGTTGACGAGGTCGTGCCGGACCGGCGTCGGAAGTACCAGGACGCTGCCGGGCCTGACCGGGTGGATGCTGCCGCCCTCGATGTGCAGCTCGCCGGTGCCGGCGATGATGTATTGCGTCTCCTCGGTGGCGTCGGTGTGCCAGCCGAGCCGCTTGCCGGGCTCGATCTCGTAGACAATGACTGAGGACTGGGTGGTGCCGTGCCCGCCGTAAACCGCGAAAGCGCCGGCCCATTTGACCGACGGATCGTCCTCTGCCCAAACCAGCGAACGTTCGAGCCTGTCGGATGCGACGACTGCTGTCATGGCTTCGTTCCTCTCAGCGAATGGCGAACACGAATCTAGATGATTTTTCTGGTCTGCGTCAGCAAAACTGGCTGCCAACCGTTTCCCTCGCCCATTGCGCGTAACTATTTGTCGTGCCGCGATCTGACCATTCTACTCTGGGGTCGGATCACTGAGCCGATTTCACCATGCAACCAAGCCTTTACCTTTCAGCCAGTTTGGAGTTGCCCCTGCGTTGCGTTCGTGGTCCGGTACAACCAGGGCGCTCAATGCGAATTCGGCAACGGTCGCCTCACCGACCGTCAAGGCAACACACCGTGAAGGCAACCCAGGAGATAGCAATGGGCATTTTCGACAGTATCAAAGGTGCGATTTTCGGAAACGCGGTTGCGGCCGAAGCGCCGCCGGCGCAACCGTCTCCCGCGCCTGCTTCGAGCACGGCCACCCAGCCGACGGCGCCTACCCGACCCGACCCGGCTGCAACCCCGGCTCCGGCAACGCCATCCGCGCCGTCCTCTGCTCCTGACATCGCTGCCATTCTCGACAAGGCGGTGGCCGCGAAAGGGCAAAAGCTCAACTGGAAGAATTCGATCGTCGACCTGATGAAGGCTCTGAATATCGATAGCAGCCTCGGCGCCCGCAAGGAGCTTGCTCACGAGCTGAACTACACCGGCGACATGAACGACACCGTAACGATGAATCTGTGGCTGCATGATGCACTGATGAAAAAGCTGGTCGAGAATGGCGGCAAGCTTCCGAGCGATATGGCCGCCTAGAGTCATAAGACAAGCAATTCCAGGAAAACGTGTGAACGGTTTTCCATCCGGAATTGCGTCAAACAAAAAAGACAGACCGGTTCGGCGTTCCGTGAAACGAAGAACCGTCCTGGTCCTGCCCGCACCGTGGTTCTTGCTGCGCTGACTTCGACCGCAACCGAGCAGACCCGACTGCCAAGCAATCAAACTGCCAAGTAAATAAATTGAGACCCATCCCGGCCGCCGGGATGGGTCTGTGGCGAAGTCGCATGGCACAAAAGTGCTGCCGCCTCGCGCCTGGATTGCCTCACGCAAAACCGACGATTTCGGTCGCTGCCCCGCGTGCTGGTAGGACCACCATTTCGCTGGCGAAACCCGACGTTCGGCGTATCATTCTCGCGGGAGAGGGTTCATGGTGGGAGGAAGCCAATGAACGTGGTGCAGAGGGTGACTGTCGCCGACTTGACGGCCCAAGAGCTTGTTTCATCTGCGCTTTCAAGATTCGGCGCCGGCGAC
The DNA here is from genome assembly GCF_040320105.1 of Mesorhizobium sp. M0778. Classification (NCBI taxonomy): domain Bacteria; kingdom Pseudomonadati; phylum Pseudomonadota; class Alphaproteobacteria; order Hyphomicrobiales; family Phyllobacteriaceae; genus Mesorhizobium; species Mesorhizobium sp. M0778. The sequence continues at coordinate 6,610 of NZ_JAMYPA010000018.1, forward strand.
ACCATATCGACGAGGGCGATGCTGGACATCGTTCGCCGGACGGCCCCGGCCTGCGGTGACAGTGACGACGATCTGGTCGAGATTATCGTCATGACGGCCGTTGGTAGGACCATGGGGGTCGTGTTCGACCATCGCTACCCTTAGCAATCCGCAACGAATACCAGGCTGCGCCCAGGAGCAGTGGCGGGCGGTTGGCAGCGCGCGGCGGAAATTTACTGGTGCGGCCAAGGAAGCGAGCCTTTTTGTGCGCGAAGGCCAGCCTGGCGCCGTGCCCTTGCTTTGAGCAAAAACCGCCGCTCATGTCGGGTCATGCCCGAGGGTAGGCAACTGGGCGACACGCTCGAAGGAACTCGCTGAAATCTTGCCCGTTATGCTCTCGTTGAGATGAGGAGAGCTGCCATGGCCGACGACAAAACCAGGACCGACAGTCGCGACCGCTCACGAGTGGCGGGCGGCGAAGACTATGAGGTACGTCATTTCGCCGAGGAAGCGGGCATTACCCCTGATCAGGCACGCACGCTGATCAAGCGCCACGGCACCGACCGCAAGGTGCTGAACGAAATCGCCGAGAGCATAAGAGCGTCGTAATGGCTAACAAGAAAACCGCAATGGCCGACCGCAAGACGCGCGATCCGGACGAAAAGAAGGCTCTGCACCTGGCCGAAACCACCGACGTTTCGCCGAAGCAGGCGAAGGATCTGATGCGCAAGCACGGCAAGGACAGCCCGAAGGTCGAGAAGGAAGCCAAGAACTTCAAGGCCGAGGGCTGAACGGCCGGAGGTCTGCCCGTCACCCGCAACTTAATAGTCGCTGCTCAACGTGCCCAGCCGGTTAGACGCGCGGCACAGGGGTCGCAATCCCGTAGCTTATCGGTTTTCTAACAAATTCGGGCTATCCCTTCCGCTATCGCGGCTCAGGGATGCCATATGCGCGGGATGTCTGGTGAGGCGAGGCCGTCGATAGACGACATACGGCATGTGAGGCTGGTGTTTTGCCTGCTGGCGGCCGTCGTGATGGCGACGGCGCTCCTCGCCTTTGCCACCTCCCTCCTGCAGGATCCCGATAGCTGGTGGCACATCAAGGTCGGCATGGATATGCTGGCAAGCCGCACATTCCCCTCCGTCGACATTTACTCCTACACTTTTGCCGGCCAGCCATGGATCGCCAAGGAATGGCTTAGCCAGGTTCTCCTTGCCCTTGCCTTCGAAGCCGGCGGCTGGAACGGCGTGGTACTGCTGGCGACTGCGGTAATCGCGCTGACGGCCTTCTTGACGTCGTGGTATCTCAGCGCGTCGTTGAAGCCGACGCTGGCGATAGCACTGACACTGGTGCTCGCGCTCTTGATCGGGCCAATCTATGTCGCCCGACCCCACATCTTTACCTTGCCCATTATCGTCGTCTGGACCGCCGGTCTTTTCCAAGCCGCACGCAACGAGAAAGCGCCGCCTCTATGGCTGCTGGCGCTGCTTTGCCTGTGGGCCAATCTCCATGCCACCTTCACCTTCGGTTTCATTATCGCCGCCTTCGCCGGCCTCGATCTCGTCATGCGCACGCGCTTGTCGAACCCCCGGCTGCTGGCCAAGTGGATCGCTTTCGGGCTGCTTTGCCCGCTGGTCAGCCTGCTCAATCCCTATGGCGTCAAGGCCATACTCGCCACATTCACCGTGGCCTATGGCAATGAGGCGGTGCCTTACATTGCGGAGTGGCAACCCTTCGACGCCTCGCGGCATACCCTCCAGGAGGTGGCCCTGCTGGTGGCGTTTTTCGGGCTGCTCGTGTCGAGATTGCGTATTGGCTGGGCCAAGGCGCTGTTCCTTGTCTTCACCTTGCACGTCTATCTCACCCACACACGGTTCATGTACCTGTTCTTTCTTCTTGTCCCGGTCGTCCTTGCCGTCGAGGTTGCGCAACAATATCCAGCGCTTTCAGCCCCTACATGGGCCGCGGAAAAGCGCGACGGACTTGAACAATTTTTCGCGCGGCAATTTTCCAGAATTTGCGCTGGACTTGCCGTTTTGCTGGTTTTGGCGGCCGCGGTCTTCCTGGCCTATCCGGTCGTGCCGAGCCAGAAGACTTCGGCGAGGGATGCGCTGGCCTTCGCCCAAGCCCATAATCTGTCAGGCAATCTGCTGAATTCCTACAATTTCGGCGGCACGCTGATTTTCCATGGCATCAAGACGTTTATCGACGGCCGGGCGGATCAGCTCTTCCTGAACGGCTTTACGGAAACGGATGAGCAGACTGGGCACAGCCGGGGCAAGCCGATCCTGAAAGCCCAGCTCGAGAAATATGCGATAGGCTGGGCATTGTTGACCGCCGACGACAGCCGCATTCCGTTCTTCGACGAACTGGGCTGGAAGCGGGCCTATGCGGACGATTACGCTCTGATCTATACCCGCGCAGACTGATCCCCGGCAGCTTCGCGCGCCGGTGCGCACCTCCCCCTGAAGCTGTGGCCAGCGCCGAGGCGGCGAAATCCTTATGGGATTTTGATTTCTTTGCTCCGCGTCCCGTCTCGAACCTTTATGGCACTTTGATCCATATTCGGCAGAGCGATGTATCCGGCCGCCGATGTGAAGCGGTGAGCGGGCTTGGACAGTTTTGTCAAAGTTGAAAAGAACAAACTCAATATAGGAAATTGCACGATGGACATCATTGTTGTCGGGATAGGAATCTCGTTCTTTGCTCTATGCTTCGGTTACATCAAAGCCTGCGACGGGCTGTAAGTTTAGGGGATCGAAACATGCTCTTCGACTATATCCTCGGCGGCGCCGTGACCCTGTTCCTTCTCGCTTACCTGACATACGCCCTCGTTCGCCCGGAACGCTTCTGATCTCCGCTGGCAAGGAGCCAACCCCATGACAATCAACGGATGGCTGCAGATCCTCGTCTATTGCGGGATCGTCGTTTTGCTGGCCAAGCCGCTCGGCGGCTACATGCATCGCGTTTTCAGCGGCGAGCGCACATTCCTGTCGCCAATTCTGGCCCCGCTCGAGCGCGGGCTCTACCGTATGTCCGGGACCAGCGAGCGCGAGGAGCAGCACTGGACCTCCTATGCGGCGGCCCTGCTGTTCTTTAACCTGGCCGGCTTCCTGGTGCTCTATTTCCTGCAGCGGCTGCAAGGCGGCCTGCCCTACAATCCGGGCGGCATGACCGCCGTCGAACCTGGGCTTGCCTTCAACACCGCCGCCAGCTTCATGACCAACACCAACTGGCAGAACTACGGCGGCGAAAGCACGATGTCCTATCTCGTGCAGATGGCCGGCTTGACCGTGCAGAACTTTCTGTCGGCCGCGACCGGCATCGCCATCGCGGTCGCACTGATCCGCGGTTTTGCTAGAGCCTCAGGCAAATCGATCGGCAATTTCTGGGTCGATATGACCCGCTGCACGCTCTATCTGCTTGTGCCGTTCTGCCCATCGTGTTGACGCTTGTCTATGTCTATCTCGGTATGCCGCAGACGGTTGGTGCTTACGTCAACGCGACGACGCTGGAAGGCGCGCAACAGACGATCGCGGTCGGGCCGGTCGCTTCGCAGGTTGCCATCAAGATGCTCGGCACCAATGGCGGCGGCTTCTTCAACGCCAATGCAGCGCATCCCTTCGAAAATCCCGACGCGATCTCGAACCTGATCCAGATGGTGACGATCTTCACCTTCGGCGCGGCGCTAACCAATGTCTTCGGTCGCATGGTCGGCAACCAGCGCCAGGGCTGGGCAATTCTGTCGGCGATGGGCGTGCTGTTCATCGCCGGCGTTGCCGTCTGCTACTGGGCCGAGGCCGCCGGCAATCCGCTCGTCCATGCGCTGGGCATCGACGGCGGCAACATGGAGGGCAAGGAAAGCCGCTTCGGCATCGCTCTGTCGGCACTGTTTGCCGTCATCACCACCGCCGCGTCCTGCGGCGCGGTCAACGCCATGCATGACAGCTTCACCGCACTCGGCGGCATGATCCCCATCATCAACATGCAGCTCGGCGAGGTCATTGTCGGCGGCGTCGGGGCCGGCTTCTACGGTATCCTGATGTTCATCGTGATCGCCGTCTTCGTTGCCGGGCTGATGGTCGGACGCACGCCCGAATATCTCGGCAAGAAGATCGAGGCCAAGGAGGTCAAGATGGCAATGCTGGCCGTCCTCTGCCTGCCGCTGGCGATGCTGGTCTTCACCGCCATCGCGGTGGTGCTGCCGACCGGCGTTGCTTCCATCGCCAACGCCGGCCCGCACGGCTTCTCCGAGGTCCTCTATGCCTACACCTCGGCCGCGGCGAACAATGGCTCCGCCTTTGGCGGTCTCAGCGGCAACACGCCCTGGTACAACATAACGCTCGGCATCGGCATGCTGATGGGCCGCTTCCTGGTCATTATTCCGGCGCTGGCGATTGCTGGATCGCTGGTGGCGAAGAAGACCGTCCCTGCCTCCGCCGGCACCTTCCCGACCGACGGTCCGCTGTTCGTCGGGCTGTTGGTCGGTGTCATCCTGATCGTTGGTGGCCTGACCTTCTTCCCGGCCCTGGCGGTCGGACCGATCGTCGAGCACCTGGCGATGATTCACCGTCAGACATTCTGAAACGGCCATGCCCTGGTTCAAGATCATATCTCGAAAGGCCCGGCATCGTCCCGAGCCGGAGGGGGAGAAAACACCTCCTCCTTTCCCGACCCTGTCCACATTCCTCGCTATTGCGGCAGCCTTGATCATTATCTGGCTGCTGGCTTACGGGCCGCCGCACCTTCGTTCGGCACACGATCGACCGGTCACCAACATCGACACTGGAGCCACCAAATGAGCCAGTCGAAATCCGTGAGCATCATGGATCCCCGCATTCTGTTGCCCGCCATCGGCGGATCCTTCAGAAAACTGAACCCGCGCACCTTGATGCGAAACCCGGTGATGTTCGTCGTCGCCGTCGTCTCGGCGCTCACCACCGTGCTGTTCGTCAAAGATCTCGTTACCAGCGGCGGCGATCTTGGCTTCACGCTGCAGATCATCATCTGGCTGTGGTTCACAGTGCTTTTCGCCAACTTCGCCGAAGCGGTGGCCGAAGGCCGCGGCAAGGCGCAAGCAGACTCGCTGCGTCGGGCGCGAACCGAGACGCAAGCCAAGCTGTTGAACGGCGGCGATCGGAGCAAGTTCAAGCTGGTGCCCGGCACCAGCCTGAAGGTCGGCGATATCGTGCTTGTCGAAGCCGGCGACATCATCCCCTCGGATGGCGAGGTGGTCGAAGGCGTGGCTTCGGTCAACGAGGCGGCGATCACTGGCGAATCCGCACCTGTCATCCGCGAATCCGGAGGCGATCGTTCGGCGGTGACCGGCGGCACGCAAGTCTTGTCCGACTGGATCCGGGTGCGCATCACCGCGGCTTCCGGCCATACGTTCCTCGACCGCATGATCTCGCTGGTCGAAGGCGCCGAGCGCCAGAAGACACCCAACGAGATCGCGCTCAACATCCTGCTCGTCGGCATGACGCTGATCTTCGTGCTGGCGACAGCGACGATCCCGAGTTTTGCCTCCTATTCGGGCGGCTATATCTCGGTGACGGTGCTGGTCGCCCTGTTCGTCACGCTGATCCCGACCACGATCGGCGCCCTGCTGTCGGCCATCGGCATCGCCGGCATGGACCGCCTGGTGCGTTTCAACGTGCTCGCCATGTCGGGCCGCGCCGTCGAGGCGGCCGGCGATGTCGACACGCTGCTGCTCGACAAGACCGGCACGATCACGCTGGGCAACCGCCAGGCAACGGCATTCCGTCCGGTCAGGGGCGTCACCGAACAGGAACTGGCCGACGCCGCCCAACTTGCCTCGCTTGCCGACGAAACGCCGGAAGGCCGCTCGATCGTCGTGCTGGCGAAGGAGAAATACGCCATCCGCGCCCGCGACATGGCAAGCCTGCACGCGAGTTTCGTGCCCTTCACCGCGCAAACCCGCATGAGCGGCGTCGACCTGGAAGGCTCCTCGGTCCGCAAGGGCGCAGTCGATGCGGTGCTTGCCCGCGTCAACCTCTCGACCATTGCCACAGGCAGTACGCGCCCCGGCAGCGACACCGTCCGCGACCTTCAAACCATCGCCGACGAGATCGCCAAATCCGGCGGCACCCCGCTGGCGGTCGAGCGCGATGGGCGCCTGCTCGGCGTCGTCCACCTGAAGGACATCGTCAAGGGCGGCATCGCAGAACGCTTTGCCGAATTGCGCCGCATGGGCATCCGCACGGTGATGATCACCGGCGACAATCCGATGACCGCGGCGGCGATCGCGGCGGAAGCCGGCGTCGACGACTTCCTTGCCCAGGCGACGCCCGAGGACAAGCTGAAGCTGATCCGCGACGAACAGGCCAAGGGCAAGCTGGTCGCGATGTGCGGTGATGGCACCAACGACGCGCCGGCGCTTGCGCAGGCCGATGTCGGCGTCGCCATGAACACCGGCACGGTCGCGGCACGCGAGGCCGGCAACATGGTCGATCTCGACAGCGATCCGACCAAGCTGATCGAGATCGTCGAAATCGGCAAGGCGCTGCTGATGACGCGTGGTTCGCTGACGACCTTCTCCATCGCCAACGACGTCGCAAAGTATTTTGCCATCATCCCGGCAATATTCGCCGTCTTCTACATCGCCCCGGGCCAAACCGCCGGGCCGCTGCAAGCGCTCAACGTCATGCATCTGGCAACGCCGCAGAGCGCTATCCTCTCGGCCATCATCTTCAACGCGCTGATCATCATCGCGCTGATCCCGCTGTCGCTGAGGGGCGTCAAATACCGCGCTGTCGGCGCCGGTGCGCTGCTCAGCCGCAATCTCATAGTCTACGGCCTTGGCGGCGTCGTCGTGCCCTTCGTCGGCATCAAGGTGATCGACATGGCCATCACTGCTCTCGGTCTCGCATAAGGAACCACGTCGATGCTCAATCAAATCAGGCCCGCTATCGTCATGATCGTCTTCTTCTCCGTTCTGACGGGTTTGGTCTATCCGATCGGCATGACCGGCATTGCCCAGGCGCTGTTTCCGGGCCAGGCCAATGGCAGCCTGATCGAGAGGAACGGCAAGGTCATCGGTTCCGAGCTGATCGGCCAGACTTTCACCAGCGACCGCTACTTCCATGGCCGTCCGTCAGCTGCCGGCGACGGTTACAATGCCGCCGCCTCGGGCGGCTCAAATCTCGGCCCGACTAACCCGAAGCTGATCGACCGTATCAAGAGCGACGCCGAAAAGTTGAGGGCCGAAAACCCGAACCAGCCGGTGCCGATGGATCTGGTCACCACGTCCGGCAGCGGCCTCGATCCGCATATCAGCCCCGATGCGGCCTATTTTCAGGTCACCAGGGTGGCCAGGGCCAGGAACGTCGATGAATCCAGGATCAAATCGCTTGTCGACAGCCATGTCGAGGATCGCGAATTGGGCTTTATAGGCGAGCCGGTGGTCAATGTGCTGGCCCTCAACCTTGCGCTGGACGATGCCACGAAACAATGATGGCGGGCGCCGGGATCGACACCGAAGCCGGCGCCGTTCATGATTGATCCTAATGCCAGACGACAGCCGCACCGCCGAAACCAGGCCCTCTCCCGACGCGCTGCTTGAGCATGCCGAGCGGGAGGAGCGAGGTCGCCTGAGGATATTTCTCGGCGCCGCTCCCGGTGTCGGCAAGACCTACGAGATGCTGATGTCAGGCCGCGCCAGGCTGGCCGACGGGATCGACGTGGTGATCGGCATCGTCGAGACGCATGGTCGCAAGGAGACGCAGACGCTGGTCGAAGGCTACGAGGTCATTCCTCGCCTTGAGATCGACTACAAGGGGCGCATTCTCGAGGAGATGGATCTCGACGCCATCCTCGCCCGGCGCCCGGCGCTGGTTCTGGTCGACGAACTCGCCCACACCAACGTCGCCGGCAGCCGCCACCCCAAGCGCTACCTCGACGTCCAGGAAATCCTGACGCACGGGATCGATGTCTACACGACACTGAACATCCAGCACGTCGAAAGCCTGAACGACGTCGTGGCCCAGATCACACGCGTCAGGGTGCGTGAAACCGTCCCCGACTCCATCATCGATCAAGCCGACGATGTCGAGATCATCGACCTCACCCCCGACGACCTGATCAAGCGGCTGGAGGAAGGCAAGGTCTACTTCCCCAACACCGCCCAGCGCGCCATCGAGAACTATTTCTCGCCGGGCAATCTGACGGCGCTCAGGGAGTTGGCGCTTCGCCGCACCGCCCAGCGGGTCGATGAGCAGTTGCTCAACCATATGCAGGCACACGCCATCCCGGGACCGTGGGCGGCCAGCGAGCGTGTCCTGGTCTGGGTCGATGAGGATCCGCGCAGCGCGTCGCTTGTACGCTATGCCCGCCGCCAGGCAGAGCGGCTTCGCGCCTCGTGGCTGGCGCTCTATGTCGAGACGCCACGCTCGACCGGGCTGTCCGAGCAGGATCGCGACAGGCTGGCATCAACGCTTCGCCTTGCTGAACAATTGGGCGGTGTTGCCGTGACCATACCTGGCCACGACGTTGCCGTAGACATCCTGCGCTATGCGGCGGCCAATAACGTTACCCACATCATCACTGGCAAGCCACGCAAGTCGCGCTGGCGGCAGTTATTTGACGGCTCCGTCACTTATGACCTGATACGCGATGCCGGCAAGATCAGCGTTCACGTCGTCTCCGGTGACGCCCAGGCGCAAGTCCCGCCGTCGCGGGGGCTGACTCCCGCTCAACCACCGCGCCTCGACATCAGGCCCTATCTGACTGTCGTCTTCTATGTCGTGGCAGGGCTGTTGTTCGGCGAATTGCTGTCGCGCGTGCTGGATGTGCGCAACATCGCTCTTGTCTTTCTCATGGCTGTGCTGGCGTCAGCGGTCACGGCCGGGCTTTGGCCGGCGATATTCGCTTCCGTTCTCAGCGCCGTGGTCTTCAATTTCTTCTTCCTCGATCCGCTCTACACGCTGAATATCAGCGATCCTGAAAGCGCCGTCGCACTCGGCTTCTTCTTCTGCGTGGCGATCATCGCCAGCAATTTGACGGCTCGGGTGCAGCGCCAGGTCGTGGCAGCACAATCCCGCGCCCGCACTACCGAGGATCTCTATTTGTTCTCCAAGAAACTGGCCGGAACGGGCACGCTCGACGACGTTCTCTGGGCGACTGCCTTCCAGATCGCCTCGATGCTGAAGCTTCGCGTGGTGCTGCTTCTGCCGGAGAACGGCACGATTGTGGTCAAGGCCGGCTACCCGCCCGACGACACGCTGGCCGAGGCAGACATTGCCGCAGCGCTCTGGGCCTGGGAACACAACCGCGCCGCCGGGCGCGGCGCCGACACGCTGCCGGGCGCAAAACGCCTCTATCTGCCCTTGCGGACCGGACGCACGGCGGTGGGCGTCGTTGGCCTCGACAACGACAAGCAAGGCCCGCTGCTGACACCCGACCAGCAGCGTCTGCTCGATGCGCTCGCCGACCAGGCGGCGGTCGCCATCGAGCGCATCCAGCTCGTCGCCGATGTTGACCGGGCCAAGCTTGCGGCCGAGGCAGACCGTCTGCGCTCGGCCTTGCTCACCTCCATTTCCCACGATTTGAAAACGCCGCTTGCCGCCATCATGGGCGCGGCCGGAACACTCAGGGACTTCGAAGCCGCGCTTCCCGAGCAGGACCGGGCGGGACTGCTGTCGACCGTGCTTGATGAATCGGAAAGGCTGAACCGCTTCATCGCCAATCTGCTCGACATGACCAAGATAGAGTCCGGCACGATGGAGCCAAATTATGCGTTCCACTATGTCGGCGACATTGTCGGCTCAGCCCTGCATCGGGCCCGCAAAATCGTCGGCGAGCACAAGACCGAGATCGATATTCCATCGGATCTGCCGATGTTGCGTGTCGATCCCGTTCTGTTCGAGCAGGTGCTGTTCAATCTCCTCGACAATGCCGCAAAATACGCGCCGCCAGGTTCGACGATCCGCCTGCAGGCCTGGGCCGACAATGGCAGCGTCATCCTGCAGATCATGGATGAGGGACCAGGCATTCCGCCAGCGGACCTGGAGCGCGTTTTCGACACTTTCTACCGTGTGCGCAAGGGTGACCAGGTGCGTGCCGGCACCGGGCTCGGATTGTCGATTTGCCGCGGCTTCATCGAAGCGATGGGCGGGACGCTCTCGGCGGCGAACAGGACCGACCGCTCGGGCGCGGTTTTCACCATAAGAATGCCGGTGCCGGCAGAACTCCCCGATGTCGGTGAACCCGATGCTGACGATCGAAACATGGACCACCTGTCATGACGAATTTGGACGTCAGGATATTGGTGGTCGACGACGAGCCGCCGATCCGGAAACTGCTTCGCGTCGGGCTCGGCAGCCAAGGCTATGCGATCAGCGAGGCGCCGAACGCCAGCGCGGCGATTGAACTCATGGAGACGGAAAAGCCGGACCTGGTCCTCCTCGATCTCGGCCTGCCCGGCATGAGCGGGCATGAGCTGCTGCGCAAATGGCGGGATGATGGCCTGGACATTCCCGTGGTTATTCTTTCGAGCCGCACTGATGAGGCCGGCATCGTCTCGGCCCTCGAACTCGGCGCCGACGATTATGTCACCAAGCCGTTCGGTATGAACGAGCTTGTGGCACGCATCCGCGTGGCGCTGCGCCACAAGTTCCAGCAGCAGGGTGAGAAACCGGTGTTCCACACCGGCGACCTCTCCGTCGATCTGGTGAAGCGCATCGTCAAGGTCGAGGACAAGGAGATAAAGCTCTCGCCGAAGGAATACGACATCCTCCGCATCCTCGTACAGCACGCCGGCAAGGTTCTCACCCACCAATTCCTGCTGAAGCAGGTCTGGGGCGATTCCACCGACGTTCAATATCTCAGGGTCTATGTCCGGCAACTCAGGCAAAAGATCGAAAAGATGCCCGACCAGCCCCGTTATATCACCACCGAGACCGGCGTCGGATATCGGCTGCGCGAAGTCGAGTGAAATGGGAGAGCCAGCCTCGCGTACCGCAATGCCTCCTCAAAGCCGGCAGGACGACGTAGCAATTCGCCGCGAATCAGCGGCGGCCATGGCATCGCCGGGCAAAACCCCTATATTAATCTGAGGTCGGTTTTGTGCGGGAATTAATGAATGTCACAGCTTCGTCTATTGACGTTTTTAGGGTCGGCAATGCTGGCAACGGTGATGCTGTCGGGCGTAAATCCTGCCGCATCGGCACAGATCGTCAGCCCCGCCGACCGCAACGCATTGATCCAGCAAAACCAGTTGCAGATGCTGGAGAACAGGCTGCAGCGGCAGCAATATCAGCAGCAGCAACAGCAATACCGTGCGCAGGACCGCCAAATCCCGGCGCCCCAACCGCAGGTGGTGCCGCAGATGAAGCCGACTTGTCAGTTGCTGCCGTCAGGGAGCGGCTTTGTCAGCACTTGCCGCTAACGTTTTCATTTATTTAGCCGACTTATTATGCTTGGATGCCGCCGCACCTGAGATAACATCGAAGGCGGTTTGGATTTAGCAATGCTGCCCTTCGTGCTTTGGGCACCGCTTCGACTGGATTTTTGAATGGCAGCCAGCAGAAAGAAGGTCGTCCGTAAGGCAAGGAAGGGCGCCCGGATTCGCCAGGTCGCGGCGATCCCCTTTCGGCTGAGCGAGCATGGCGAAGTCGAGGTTATGCTCGTCACATCGCGAACGACGAGGCGCTTCATCGTGCCGAAAGGCTGGCCGATGAAGGGCAAGGGCGGTCGCAAGGCGGCCACCATCGAAGCACAGGAAGAAGCCGGCGTCCTCGGCAGGATATTGAAACAGCCGGCCGGCACCTATTGCTACTGGAAGCGGCTGGCGAACCGCTTCGTCCGCGTCGACGTCGTCGTCTATTTGCTGGAGGTAACCGAGGAACTTGCCGACTGGCAAGAAGCCAACAGGCGGCAGCGGGCATGGCTGGCACCGGCCGACGCGGCGCTGCTGATCGACGAGCCGGATCTTTCGACGCTGGTGAGGAACATCAGGAGTCCCGAGCTGGAGCATACCCCCAAAAAGCAGAATCCGGCTTTCGGAAAAGATCACGCTCAATAAAACATTGGGGGTCTATCCCGACTCTATCGGGAATTGGCTCCAGCGCCCTCCGCTGTCGCTTGAACCGACATCTCACTGACTGCCTTCGTCTTCCTCGGGCAAAGGCCGCGCCGGCGTGCCGGTATAGGCCCACAGCCATTCGCGCGGCAGCGGCCCTTTGTTGCGGTCGCTTTCCTGCGACTGTTCCCATGCATGGGCCAGGATGCCGACCGAGCGCGACAGTACGAAAAGGCCTCGCGTCAGCGGCGGCGGGAAGCCGAGCTCTCCGTAGATGACGGCCGTGGCGCCGTCGATATTCAGCGGGATTTTTTTGCCCTTGCGCCGCGCAACCTCGGCCTCGATCGCCTCGGCGATGTCGGCGAAGCGCCCGCTGACAACGCCGAGCGCGGCAAAGTCGCGGGTCAGCTCGATGAGGCGGGGTGCCCGCGGGTCGACCGGATGGAAACGATGGCCGAGCCCCGGCACATAACCGTCTTCCCCAGCAAGGAAACGATCAACCCGCGCCGACACGGCGTCCGCGAGCGGCACGCCGGCGTCCAGTTCGGCGGCGATGTCTCCGTAGAAGGAAAGCGCCTGTTCGCCGGCGCCGCCATGCACGTCGCCAAGCACGTTGATGGCCGACGCCATGGCGCTGTTGATGCCGACGCCGCAAGTGATCGCCATACGGGCGATGGCGATCGACGGCGCCTGCGGTCCGTGGTCGACGGCGGCACCCAGCGCGATGCCAAGCAGCGTCGCCTGCTCCTCGCTTGGCAGTTCGCCGCGCATCATCAGCCAGATCATTGCGGGAAAGCTGACGCGGCCGATCAGATCCTGGATCTCATAGCCGCGCAGCCGGATGACGCCGGGCCGCATCTCGATGATGCCGGTCTGCCACCATTCCTCGCCGCGCGCGCGGCCAGTCTTGTTTTCCGTGTCGCTCATGCCTTCTTTTCCGTGCCGCTCATACCTTCGCTCTTTTCTTGGCGCGTGGCGGCAAACCGGCAAAAACCTCGTCCATATGCTCGCCGAGCCCCGGCGGCGGCCTGCTCGGCAAAGGTGCCTCGCCATCGACCATGAAGCCGCCGCGCACCACGATCAGCGGCCGGTCCATCCCGGACACAGCCTGGAAGCGCGCCGTCATGCCGCGCTGGATCACCTGTTGCTCTTGCAGTACCTGCGGGATTGTCAGCACCCGGCCTGCCGGCACGCCGGCGCGATTGAACGTCTCCTCCCAGGCGGCGGCAGAGCCGCTCGCCAAGGCATCCTCGATCAGCGCTTTCAATGCAATGCGGTTCTGCTTGCGCGTTTCGCGCTCGGCAAAGCGGACATCCGACGCCAGCTCCGGCCGATCGATCAACCGGCACAGTGTGACGAACTGCTCCTGCTTGTTGGCTGCGATGTTGAGCAAGCCGTCGCCGGTGCGAAACGCGCCAGACGGTGCGGCCGTCATGTTTTCATTGCCCATCGGCTGCGGCTCGACGTCCGCCGTCAGATAGTTCGACACCGGCCAGCCGAGCGCAGAAAGCGTGCATTCGAGCATAGAGACGTCGAGGAACGCACCCTCGCCTGTCGTCTTCTGCTTGACCAGCGCGGCGGTAATGGCGAACGCCCCGACCAGCCCGCCAAGCGTATCGGCGACGGGATAGCCGACACGCAGCGGCGCCGTTTCCGGTGTACCGGTGATGCTCATGATGCCGGAAAGACCCTGGATGATCTGGTCATAGGCTGGATTGTCGCGCATCGGCCCGGTCTGGCCGAAGCCCGATATCGCACAATAGACAAGGCTTGGCCGGACCTCCTTCAGCCTGGCATGGCCAAGCCCCAGCCGGTCCATGACGCCGGGGCGGAAATTCTCGACCAGCGCGTCGGCCGAAGCGACCAGATCGAGGAAGCGTTCGCGGTCGGCCTCCTGCTTGAGATCGAGCGCCACCGAGCGTTTGCCGGCATTCTGCGCCAGGAACGAAGCGCCCATGCCCACCCGGTTGAGCTCCGGCGAGGCGCCAAGCTGGCGCGCCAGATCACCGCCTTGCGGCGTCTCGACCTTGATGACGTCGGCCCCGAGCAATGCCAGCTGGTAGGCGCAATAGGGGCCGGCCAGCACATTGGTCAGGTCAAGGATGCGGATGCCGGAAAGCAGGTCTGTCATGACGTCACGAACAGCTCAGGCATCGCCCGGCACGTGCTCCGGTCCGCGCATGCGCCTGTGCTCGATGTAGGCCCAGATATGCGGTCCAACCAACCCGATGAAGGCCAGCGTCAGCAGCGTCAGCGACAGCGGATGCTTGTAGAACACCGTCCAATCGCCGTTCGAGATGGTCATCGCGCGGCGGAACTGCGTTTCGGCAAGCGGCCCGAGAATCATGCCGATGATGACTGGCGCGGTCGGGAAATCGAAACGCCGCATCAGGAAGCCGGCGGCACCGAGCAGATAGAGGATGATGAGGTCGATCGGCGATTGCGAAATGCCGTAGGTGCCGACCGTGGCGAACACCAGAATGCCGGCATAGAGCTGCGGCGCCGGAATCTTCAGTAATCGCACCCAGAGCCCGATCAGCGGCAGGTTGAGGACGACGAGGATGACATTGGCGATGAACAGGCTGGCGATCAGCCCCCACACCAGGTCGGCCTGCGTCGTCAGCAGCAGCGGCCCCGGATTGATGCCGTAGCTCTGAAATGCCGACAGCATGATCGCGGCCGTCGCCGAGGTCGGCAGGCCGAGCGTCAGCATCGGCACCAGCACGCCGGCGGCGGATGCATTATTGGCCGCTTCCGGCCCGGCAACGCCCTCGATGGCACCGACCGTGCCGAACTCCTCCTTGTGTCTGGAGAGTTTCTTCTCGATGGCATAGGAGAGGAAGGTCGGGATTTCGGCGCCGCCGGCCGGCATGGCGCCGATCGGGAAGCCGATCAGGGAGCCGCGCAGCCATGGCCTCCACGAGCGCGACCATTCAGCCGCGGTCATGTAGAGCGACCCTTTCAACGGCACGATGTCGTCCTTGCCGGCATAGCGGCGCGAGGCCATGTAAAGCGTCTCGCCAACGGCGAACAGGCCAACGGCGACGACGATGACGTCGACGCCGTCCAACAATTCGCTCATGCCGAAGGTGAAGCGCGGCTGCCCCGTCTGCAGATCGACGCCTATCATGCCGACGACGAAGCCGACGAACAGGCTGGTCAGGCCGCGCACCGACGACGAGCCGAGCACCGCCGAAACCGTGATGAAGGCCAGCACCATTAGCGAGAAATATTCGGCCGGACCGAAAGCCAGCGCGAATTTGACGACGATCGGCGCCAGGAAGGCAACGCCGATCGTGCCCAGCGTGCCGGCGACGAAGGAGCCGATCGCCGAGGTTGCCAAGGCCGCACCGCCACGGCCGGAGCGGGCCATCCGGTTGCCTTCCAGCGCGGTGACGATAGTGGCGCTTTCGCCAGGCGTGTTGAGCAGGATCGATGTCGTCGAGCCGCCATACATGGCGCCGTAATAGATGCCGGCAAACAGGATGAACGACGCCTCCGGCGCCACCTGGTAGGTGATCGGCAACAGCAACGCGATGGTCAATGCCGGTCCGAGGCCGGGCAGCACGCCGATCGCAGTCCCCAGCGTGGTGCCGACCAGGCACCATATGAGATTGATCGGCGAGAAGGCGACCGAAAATCCGTGCGCGAGATGGCCGAGCGTTTCCATGGCGTCAGCCCCTCAGCACGGCAACGACCGAATCGACGATCGCGTTCAGCTGGTTTTCGATGAAGCCGGCGCCGATATTGACGCCGAGTGCCCTGGCAAAGCCGAAATAGGCGGCCAGCGCCAGGATCAGACCGAGCAGCACGTCACGCAGCGGACGCCGGCTGCCGAAACCGTGGCAGATGAGAACGAACATGATGACAGATGCGGCGGTAAAGCCGAGCGGCTGGATCAGCACGAGGTTGGCGATCAGTCCGAGGACGACGATGCCCATCGCCTTCCAGTCGGTCGGCGTCTCCTTTTCGTCCTCCGGCTGCCATCCGCCCCGCAAGGCGGCAATGATGAGCAGCAGCGACAGGATCACCATCCCCGTCATGGTGATGTAGGGAAAGACGGTCGGACCGACCTTGGAATAGAGCGGCGACACCGGGATTGCCAGCGTCTGCCAGGCAACCGCACCCGCACAGGCGAGGAGCCCAACGCCGATCAGCAGTTCGGGCACTGCAAGGCGCGGCGGCGCCTGCTGGTCGCTGGTGCTCATCATCGTCCTCCCAATGTCGGTCCCTTGGGGCCGGTTCTCCTTGGACCGGTCTCACTCGGCCGATCTCGGCGTAGTTTCACCTCCGGCGCCGCGTATGTCCATGCGGCTGGCGAAAGTCGGCAAGGGTTGGCGCAGGCCGCGCCTTGCCGAGAGCATCACGCCAGGCCGAGGTCCTTGAGGATCGTCCCGATGCGGGCCGTGTCTTCGGCGACGAATTTCGCATAGTCGTCACCGGTGAGCAGGATCTGCGTCCAGTTGCGGTTCTTGCATTCGGTGGCCCAGGCGTCGCTCTTGGCCATCGTCTCGATCAGCTTGATCATTGCTGCCTTGTCGGCGTCCGAGACGCCGGGCGGCGCGAAGACGCCGCGCCAGTTGAACAGCTCGACGTCGATGCCGGCTTCCTTCATGGTCGGAGCATCGATGCCCTCCTGGCGTTTGTCGGCAGATATCGCCAGCAGCCGCAGCGCGCCCGCCTTGACCTGTTCGGCGAACTCGCCATAGCCCGAGATGCCGGCCGCGACCTGGTTGCCGAGCAGCGCCGACAGCGCCTCGCCGCCGCCGGCGAACGGCACATAGGACAGGTTGGTTGCAGGAACACCGACGGTCTTGGCGATGAGGCCGAACAAGATGTGGTCCGAGCCGCCGGCCGAACCGCCGGCGACTGGAACCTGCGTCGGGTCGGCCTTGAGGGCGGCAACGAAGTCGGCCGCAGTCTTGAACGGCGAGGCGGCCGGCACCACAAGCGCCTCGAACTCGCCGGTAAGGCGGGCGATCGGGGTGACCTCGGTAAGGTTGTTGGCCGCCTTGTTGGCGATGATGGCGCCGACCATGACCATGCCAGCCACCATCAGCGCATTGCCCTTGCCCTTCCACTGGTTGACGAACTGCGGCAGGCCGACGGTGCCACCGGCGCCGCCGACATTGGTGATCTGCGAGCCGGAGATCAGCTTTTCACTACGCAGCACCTGGTCCATGGCGCGCGCCGTCTGGTCCCAG
Source organism: Mesorhizobium sp. M0778 (assembly GCF_040320105.1). Classification (NCBI taxonomy): domain Bacteria; kingdom Pseudomonadati; phylum Pseudomonadota; class Alphaproteobacteria; order Hyphomicrobiales; family Phyllobacteriaceae; genus Mesorhizobium; species Mesorhizobium sp. M0778. The sequence goes on from NZ_JAMYPA010000018.1 coordinate 23,830, forward strand.
CCGCCGCCCGGCGCCGCCGGCACGAAAATCTGCAGCTGCGGTGCGTCCTGCGCGAAAGCGGGGATAAAATGCGATGCCGCGAGCCCGGCAGCACCTGCCGCCGCGGTGCTCATCAAGAATCTGCGTCTGTTCAGCATGGGATTCCTCCAAATCGCGACACCTCCTCCGGTGCCTGCCAGAAACGTAGCCTGAATTCAGACCCGCTCGATAAAATTCATGCAGAGTTTGCGTCATCCTGTCAAAGACAGAACACTCCCCATGCGCCACAATCGGCCCGTGCGATGTTCAGGCTGGCGAACTCGACGCCCGACGACGGCAGGCAGTGCCCAGACAGCATCCGTCAGGGCTGCCGCTGCAGCAGGATGGTCGGCTTGTCTTGATAGACGGTTCGCAGCACTTCGCCATAACCGCATTTTGCCGCGACGTTCAGCGAGCCGGTGTTTTCCGGATCGATGATGCAGACGGTCTTCGCGGCTGCAAATGCCTCATCGCCCCAGGCAAGCACCCGTGCGACGACTTCGCTGGCCAACCCCTGGCCATGCACGGCCGAAACCAGAGCCCATCCGGCCTCCGGAATGCCCTCGATCGACGGCGTCATGTCGCGTTTCAGATCGTGGAAGCCGGCCTCGCCGATGAAGCGGCTGGTCGCCTTTTCCTCGACCGCCCAGAAGCCGTAGCCCAGAAGCGACCACAGGCCGGCATGGCGCAGGAAACGCATCCAGCTTTCCTCCCGCGTGCGCGGCTTGCCGCCGATAAAACGGGTGACGACGGGATCGGCCCACATTGCGACATAGGCGTCGAAATCGTCCAGCCGGTGCGGTCGCAGGACCGTGCGAGAGGTCTCAATCACTGGGGCGACAATTGTCTGCGGACTGGTCATGGTCATGCCTCGGTTGTGTTGCCGGTGCCTAATGCCGGTCATCCAACGGTTAGGACAGCGACATGCATGAAATGGGGAATCAAAATCCGTTGCGTAAAACAAGAACCAAGGCTGTGTAGATCATCTTCCAGGCTGATGTGAATCCCGCCAAGCGGTGTTAGTTTTTCGCCAGTATTTGGTTCACTGCGTTCGGTTTCGGCGCTGCCGTCCGACAGAGGGGAAACAGCATGGACACCACCGACCTCGTGCTTGCCATCTTCCATCATCTGCTGGTGTTTTCGCTGGCAGGCATCATCGGCGCCGAATTCGTCCTGATCCGCAGCGACCTGTCCGCCGCGACGCTGAAGCGGCTTGTCGGTATCGATCGCCATTACGGCATCATTGCCATGCTGATCATCGTCGTCGGCATCGGCCGCGTCATCTATGGTCTCAAGGGCTGGGAATTCTACGTCTACAACTGGATGTTCTGGGCAAAGATGGCCGCTTTCGCAATTGTCGGCCTGTTGTCGATTATCCCGACCGTCCGATTCCTGTCCTGGAGCAGGCAGGCGAGCGCCAGTCCCGGCTTCCAGGTGCCTGCGGCGGAGCTAGCGTCCGTTCGCACCTATGTCCGCACCGAGGCATTCATCTTCCTGTTGATCCCGGTGTTCGCGGCGGCGATGGCGCGCGGCTACGGCTATTAAGATAGGTCGGAGGAAGGGCATCGCGCGGCCCGACCTTTCCACTCATTTGCGCGGACAAACGTGCAGTTTGCCGTTTGAGGCGATTGTCATTTGTCGGGTTGCGCTAGTTATTGCTCCATCTACATTCGGTTTGAGAGGAACTCCGCGCAGCGGTTGGTAATTCGTATTCTGGGAGGAAATCACGATGAGAAAATTCGTCGCCGCGCTGGCTGCCGTTGCGGTCGCCATGCTTTACCCGTTGGCCGCGGGCGCGCAGACGTACCCCGAACGCACCATCACCGTTGTCGTGCCGTTTTCGGCCGGCGGCCCAACCGACACCGTCACGCGTCTTGTCGCGGAAGCCATGTCGAAGGACCTCGGCCAGCAGGTCATCGTCGAGAATGTCGGCGGCGCCGGCGGCACGCTAGGCGCCGGCCGCGTCGCGAATGCCGATCCTGACGGCTATACGCTGCTCCTGCATCACATCGGCATGGCGACCAGCGCGACGCTGTATAGGAACCTCGCCTACGACACGCTGAACGCGTTCGAATATATCGGTCTCGTCACAGAAGTGCCGATGACCATCGTCGGCCGCAAGGATCTCGAGCCGACCGATCTGAAGGGACTGGTCGACTATGCCAAGGCCAACAAGGACACCGTCACCGTCGCCAATGCCGGGATAGGCGCGGCCTCGCATCTGTGCGGCATGCTGTTCATGAGCGCCATCGGCACGCCGCTGGTCACCGTTCCCTACAAAGGCACTGGCCCGGCCATGACCGACCTTCTCGGCGGCCAGGTCGACATCATGTGCGACCAGACGACCAACACCACCAAGCAGATCCAGGGCGGCACGATCAAGGGCTATGCCGTAACCTCGGCGCAACGCCTCGACGTGCTTCCGGACGTGCCGACAACGACGGAAGCCGGCCTTCCGCAGGTGCAGGTCGGCATCTGGCACGGAATCTATGCACCCAAGGGCACGCCGGCCGAGATCACCGAGCGCCTGTCGAAATCGCTGCAGGTGGCGCTGAAGGATCAGAACGTCGTCGCCCGCTTTGCCGAACTCGGCACCAAGCCGTCGCCCGAGGCCGACGCCACGCCGGCCGCGCTCAAGGCCAAGCTGGAAAGTGAGATCGCGCGGTGGAAGCCTATCATCGAAGCGGCCGGCCAGTACGCCGACTAAAGCTTGAACGGGGCGCCACCAGCGCCCCGTTTTTACACGGCATGGGCAAGCCCGCGGCGCGGCCCGGGAGGACGTCATGAAACCGTTCGCAATCGACAGAACCAACGGCATTTGCGCAGCGCTGTTCATCTTCCTCGGCGCATTTTTCGCGCTGCAGTCGCTCGGCCTCGAAATCGGCACCGCCTTCCGTATGGGACCGGGCTATTTCCCGCTGGTGCTGGCGATCGTGCTGATCCTGCTTGGCGCCGTCATCCTCGTCCAAGCGGTGCGTTTCGAGAGCGACCCGATCGGCCACATCGCGTGGCGCGGCATGCTGTTCATTCTGCCCGCTCCGATCTTCTTCGGCCTGACGGTGCGCGGCCTCGGCTTTATCCCCTCGATCTTCCTGACGGCGCTAATCGCATCGTTCGGCAGCGGCCGTATGAAGCCGCTGACCGCGCTCGTGCTGTCGGCCGGCCTGACGCTGTTCGCATTCGTCGTCTTCAGCTACGCACTCGGCCTGCCGTTCCGGCGTTTCGGCCCGTGGCTGCCCCTATCATTGTGAGGAGATGAAATGGAACTCCTCAACAATCTCGCACTCGGCTTTTCGACGGCCACATCTTTGGCAAACCTCGGTTTCTGCCTGATCGGCGTCCTTCTCGGCACGCTGATTGGTGTCCTGCCCGGCATCGGCGCCACCGCAACCATTGCCATGCTGTTGCCGATCACCTTCCAGATCGGCGATCCGGTTTCCTCCCTCATCATGCTCGCCGGCATCTATTACGGCGCGCAGTATGGCGGTTCGACTACCGCCATCCTCATCAACATGCCCGGCGAATCTTCGTCGGCCGTCACCGCCATCGACGGCTACCAAATGGCCAGGAACGGTCGCGCCGGGGCGGCACTGGCGACCGCGGCGATAGGCTCGTTCTTTGCCGGCACGGTGTCGACCTTCCTCGTCGCCATCTTTGCCCCACCGCTGACGGCGATAGCGCTGAGATTCGGCGCAGCCGAGTATTTTTCGCTGATGATTGTCGGCCTGGTCTCGTCCGTCGCGCTCGCCCACGGCTCGATCGTCAAGGCACTTGCCATGGTCGTGCTCGGCCTGCTGCTCGGACTTGTCGGCACGGATATCTACACCGGCACGCCCCGCTTCACGCTCGGCATCCGCGAATATGCCGACGGGCTGAATTTCGTCGCAGTGGCGGTCGGTGTCTTCGGCGTCGCCGAGATACTGCGCAACCTCGAAAACGAGCATGAGCGTTCCGTGCTGATCCGAAAGATCTCCGGCCTTATGCCGACCCGCGAAGATTTTCGGCGCATGGCGGCCCCCATCGTGCGCGGAACAATCATCGGTTCGGCGCTCGGCATCCTGCCGGGAGGCGGCGCGATCCTTGCCGCCTTTGCCTCCTACACCGTCGAAAAACGTGTCTCGAAAAGTCCGGGGGAATTCGGCAAAGGCGCAATCGAAGGCGTCGCCGGACCGGAATCGGCCAACAATGCCGGCGCACAAACCTCCTTTATCCCGATGCTGACGCTCGGCATTCCGGCCAACCCGGTAATGGCGCTGATGATCGGCGCGATGATCATCCAGGGCATCGTACCCGGCCCCAATGTTGCGATCGAACAGCCTGCACTGTTTTGGGGTATCATCACCTCGATGTGGATCGGCAATCTGATGCTGATCGTCTTGAATCTGCCGCTAATCGGGCTTTGGGTGAAACTGCTTACGATCCCGTATTACGTGCTCTTCCCGATCATCATGGCGTTCTGCTCGATCGGCGTTTACAGCGTCAACACCAACGTCTACGACCTCTATGCAGTCGCACTCTTCGGCTTGCTTGGCTATCTCCTGACCAAGCTGCGCTGCGAACCCGCGCCGCTGCTGCTTGGCTTCGTGCTCGGCCCGCTGCTCGAGGAAAACCTGCGCCGCGCCATGATCCTCTCTCGCGGCGATCCGAGTACCTTCGTGACGAGACCGATCAGCGCCAGCCTGCTCCTCATCGCGCTCGCCGTGCTCGTCATCGTGTTTCTCCCCGCGGTCAGGAAGAAGCGCGAGGAGGTGTTTGTCGAAGAGAGCTCCTGAACGTGGACGGCGCCACATAGGAGGAACTTCAGAGTCACTTGGCTGGCACTGATTCAGTAGCCGCCTCTACTGGCCCGAGCGGCGCGATCTCGACCAGTGGTGCAGGCACGCTGGTCGTCTTTTCCTTGGCCTTGCAGATATCGGCGATGACGCAAGCCGGGCAATCCGGCTTGCGTGCCTTGCAAACATAGCGGCCGTGCAGGATCAGCCAATGATGCGCATGCCGCATATATTCATCCGGAATGATCTTCAAAAACCCTTGTTCGACCTGTTCCGGCGTCTTGCCCGGCGCCAGGCCGAGCCTGTTGCCGATGCGGAAGATGTGCGTGTCGACCGCCATCGTATGCTGGCCGAAGGCGACGTTGAGTACGACATTGGCGGTCTTGCGGCCGACACCCGGCAGCTCGACCAGTTGATCGCGATCATCGGGCACCTTGCCGCCGTGGTCGCGGATCAGGGCTTCCGACAACGCGATGACGTTCTTGGCCTTGTTGCGCCACAGCCCGATGGTGCGGATATGGTCGCCGAGCCTGGTCTCGCCCAGCGCCAGCATTTTCTGCGGCGTGTCGGCGATCTTGAACAGCGCCCGCGTCGCCTTGTTGACACCGGCGTCCGTCGCCTGCGCTGAAAGCACCACCGCCACCAGCAGCGTGAAGGCGTTGATATGTTCGAGTTCGCCTCTCGGTTCCGGCCGCTGAACGGAAAAGCGCCGGAAAATCTCATGCACCTCGGCCGGGCTGTAAAGCGCCCGCGACCTCGCCGGCCGCGGACGCGGCTTGGCGTTCGAGCCGTCGCGGCGGCCGGGCAACAGGTCTTTTTTTAGCGCCGAAGAGTTTTTGGACTTGGGGCTTGTCATTGCTTTCCTATAATATTCTGTAATGAGCGACACAAACGCCTCATTTCAGGCCGACGAGCCATTCTTCCAGGCGCTGCTGATACCGCACCGGTCGCTGGGCAAGACCGGCTTTGTCATCCTGATGGGCGCACTGCTGTTCGGGTGGCTGGTGACCGGAGCGTTTTTTCTGTCGCGCGGCGCCTGGCCGGTGTTCGGCTTCTTCGGCCTCGACGTTATTGCCGTCTATATCGCCTTCCGCGCCAATTATCGTGCCGCCCGGGCTCGCGAGGAAGTATCGGTGTCGCGCACCAGCCTCGATATCCGCAAGACTGCCCCGTCAGGCAAATCGGAAGCACATCGCTTCAATCCGTTCTGGGCACGCTTTTCGATCGCCCGCCACACCGAAATCGGCATCACCAGAATGGCGGTCGAGGCGCAAGGAAAAACAGTCTCGATCGGTGGCTTCCTCAACCCCGACGACCGCGAAAGTTTTGCCACCGCATTTTCGCGCGCTCTGGCGACCGCCAAGGCGCGCTGACGATCAAAACCGAAATCTCAACAGCCTGCCGACCCTCCGAAGAGCCGGAACGTGGCTCCAGAGGCGAAAGACCAGTCCGGCGAACCAGCTCACACGGGCGGCATGTTCGGGTTTGTACGCCATCGTTTCCTCGACCAACCGCAGGCCGGGCACTGACCGTTCCAAGTCGCGCGGACCGTTGATCGCCCAGTGGAGTTCGGCTCCGGTGGCGCGGAACGACCGGTTGAGGCGCACGAGCTTTAGACCCAGGTCGCTGTAGGCATCGCAGATAAATTCGCCGCTGGCCAGATGCGACACAAGCCGCGAAACGAGTCTTGGGCCCTGGTCAGCGGCAAGGTAGGGGGTCAGGCCCTCCGCCACGACCATCGCCGGGCGATCGCCGGGCACTTCATCCAACCAGCCAGGCTCGGTGACGGATGATCCGATCAGGTGGTAATGCTCGCGCATCGGGTAGAGCTTGCGCCTGAGCTCGATGACTTCGGCGTAGTCGACGTCGAACCAGTCGACGCCGGCTGGCGGGTCGATACGGAATATTCGTGTGTCCAGCCCGCAGCCGAGATGCAGCACAATGGCGTTCGGGTTGTTCGCCAGAAAAGCCGCAACCCAGTCGTCCAGCGTCTTGGCCCGGATCGCCAGACCGACGCCGAGATTGTTGTCGACCTTGAGCCGCGAGAAGTCGTAGTCGATGCGGCGAACCGCCTCGTCCGCGAAGCGGTCTTTCAGCAGCGAGTTGGGAAGCCGGCTTTCCAGCGCCTTGCCGTAGACGGTGATCAGCAGCGTTTCTCTTTCCTTGGTCAGCTGCACCTTCTCGCCGGCCATGATTGTCCTCCCCATTCAAAGCCAACTCTATCTGGGTACATGCTGCGGGAAAGCAAGTTTCGGGTGGTGATCGGCGCCGCGAAGGACGATATTCGCACTCAAGGAGATACTGCCATGAACGCCCAAATGCCTCTCAAAACGACAGCAATCCTTCAGAAAGACATCACGCCTGAAGGTGACGACTACGAAATCGTCCGTCGTGCCATCGAAAAGATCAGCCTCGACTATCGCGATCAGCCTTCGTTGGAAGTGCTGGCCGAGGAGGTCGGCGAGACGCCGACCGGGCTGCAGAAGCTGTTCACCCGCTGGGCCGGCCTGTCGCCGAAGGCTTTTCTGCAGGCCGTCACCCTCGATCATGCGCGCAAACTGCTGGATTCCGGCATGCCGCTGCTGGAAACTTCGTTCGAACTCGGCATGTCCGGCCCAGGCCGGCTGCACGATCTGTTCGTCACCCATGAAGCGATGTCGCCGGGCGATTACAAGACCCGCGGCGCCGGGCTCACCATCCGCTACGGCTATCATATCTCGCCTTTCGGCATCGCTTTGATCATGGTGACGGACCGCGGCCTTGCCGGCCTCGCCTTCAACGACCCCGGCGGCGAGCGTGCGGCCTTTGCGGACATGTCCAGCCGTTGGCCGAATGCGACCTATGTCGAGGACATGGCGGCGACGGCGCCCTATGCCGCGCGCATTTTCGATCCGACGCTGTGGCGCGCCGACCAGCCGCTGCGCGTCGTCATGATCGGCACCGACTTCCAGGTCCGCGTCTGGGAGGCCTTGCTGCGCATTCCGATGGGCAAGGCCTGCACCTATTCCTCGATCGCCGCGCGCATCGGCGCACCGAGCGCCAGCCGGGCTGTCGGTGCCGCGGTCGGTGCCAATCCGATGTCCTTCGTCGTGCCGTGCCACCGGGCTCTCGGCAAGTCCGGCGCGCTCACCGGCTACCATTGGGGCCTGACGCGCAAACGCGCCATCCTCGGCTGGGAGGCGGGACAAGTCTCTTCTTGAATAGCCAACGAATGGAACGATAGGAGCGAAGGGCCCCGAGGGTGACAAGCAGCGATCTTACGGAGTAGCTTCCCGCGCAATTAGAGTGACATGCGCTAGCGGGAGGCACTTCTTGATCGTCGTCATCGGTTCCATCAATCTCGACCTCATCGCCAGTGTCGACCGCTTGCCCGGTCCCGGCGAAACGGTGCGCGGCTCCGGTTTCGCCACCGCCCCCGGCGGCAAGGGAGCCAACCAGGCGCTGGCCGCCGCCCGCGCCGGCGCCAAGGTGCGCATGGTCGGCGCGGTCGGCAAGGACAGCTTCGCCGGCGAGGCTTTGGCGCTGCTGCGCGACGGCAAGATCGACCTGTCCGGCGTCGGCGAGACCTTTGCCTCGACGGGTACCGCGTTGATCATGGTCGGCGCCGACGGCGAGAACGTGATCGCCGTCGTGGCGGGCGCCAATGATTCGGTCGTGCCGGGTGACCTTTCCAAGGCTTTCCTGAAAAACGGCGATGTCGTGCTGCTGCAGTTGGAGGTCCCGTTGCAAACGGTCGAGACAGCGCTTGACGCGGCAAGGACGGCCAACGCGGTCACCGTGCTCAACACCGCACCTTTCCACGGCGACGCGGCCGGCTTCCTCGGCAAGGCCGACTATCTCGTCGCCAACGAGACCGAGTTCGATCTCTATGGTGAGGCGCTGTTGTTGAGTGGCCGCGACCGCCCGGCACGGATGCGCGACTATGCCTCGAGAACCGGCCGCACCATCGTCGTCACGCTTGGCCCAGACGGCGTTCTCGCCGCGACGCCGGACGATCTCCTGATGGTTCCGGCGCTGAAGATCACTCCGCTCGACACGGTCGGCGCCGGCGACACGTTCTGCGGCTATTTTGCTGCCGGACTGGCGGCAGGCCTGCCGCTCGACCAGGCGCTTGCCCGCGCTGCCGCAGCCGGTTCGCTGGCCTGCCTGAAAGCCGGCGCCCAGCCTGCCATCCCGCTGGCCAGGGATGTCGACGCCGCCATGCCGACATCTGCGGGCTGAAGCGCGATGACAGCCACGCGCCCGACCACCAGGCATGCCGTGCCGCCCGCCGGCGACATCTGCCGCCTGTCCGCCGTGGAACTGGCCGACAGGATCAGGCGCCGGCAGCTTTCGGTGCGCGAAGTGATCGCTGCATTCCTGGACCGGATCGAGGCGGTGAACCCACAGGTCAACGCCATCGTTTCATTGCGTGAGCGTGCCGACATCCTGCGCGAGGCCGACGAGGCAGACGCTCATTTGGCGCGAGGAGCAGATACCGGATCGCTGTTCGGTCTGCCGATCGCGATCAAGGATCTTGCGCTGACAAAAGGCCTGAGAACCACCTTCGGCTCGCCGATCTTCGCCGATTTCGTGCCTGAGGAAGACGACTTCTTCGTCGAGCGTGTTCGGCAGGCCGGCGCCATCATCATCGGCAAGACCAACGTTCCCGAATTCGGGCTCGGCTCCAACACCTACAATACCGTGTTTGGACAGACGCTCAACGCGTTCGACCCAGCGCTGACCGCCGGCGGCTCGAGCGGCGGCGCGGCGGTCGCGCTGGCGCTCGACATGGTTCCCATTGCCGATGGCAGCGACTTCGGCGGTTCGCTGCGCAATCCCGCTGCCTACAACAATGTCTATGGCTTCCGCCCGTCGCAGGGATTGGTACCGGCCGGCCCTGATCTTGATGTGTTTCATGCGCAAATGGGCGTCGAAGGGCCGATGGGGCGTGACGTGCGCGACATGGCGCTGCTGCTCGACGTTCAGGCCGGCTATCATCCTCGCGCGCCGCTGTCGCATGATAAGCCAGGCTCGTTCCTCGAAGGGCTGGAAACGCCGGCGGCCGGCGGGCGCATCGCCTGGCTCGGCGATCTTGACGGTCATCTGCCGATTGAAGCAGGCATTCTACAGCTTTGCGAGGCAGCACTCGGCCGGTTAGCGGATCTATCCTTCGAGGCCGAGCCGCTGATGCCGGAATTCGACTTCGAAGCGCTGTGGCAGGCCTTTGTAACGCTTCGCCAGGCGAGCAGCGGTTGTGCGCTCAAGGTGCATTACGACGATCCCTTTAAACGCCGCCTTCTCAAGCCGGAGGCCGTGTGGGAGGTGGAACATGCACTGGGCCTCACCGCGCCGCAGGTCCACGCCGTCACGGTGAGGCGCTCGTCATGGCACAAAACCCTGCTGTCGCTCTTCGATCGATTCGATCTCATCGCGCTGCCGACCGCGCAGGTCTTCCCTTTCGAGGTCTCCACCCACTGGCCGACGCAAGTGGCCGGGCGTGCCATGGATAGCTATCATCGCTGGATGCAGGTTTCAGCGTTCGCCACGCTCGGCGGCTGCCCGGCGATCAATGTGCCGGCGGGCTTCGACCCCAAGGGCAGGCCGATGGGCATGCAATTGATCGGGCGGCCACGCGGTGACCTCTCGGTGCTGAGGGCGGCTGCCGCCTATGAGGCAACGCTACCATGGCAGGCCGGCGCCTGCTGAAATCAGCTCCGCATTGTCGGCGCCTCGCCGGCTTGCACGCAACTCATCGCCATGCATTGATCGCGACAGCGCGCCGCACGAGCGGCATTCTGCGGAGGGAAAAATGTCGCTGGAACTCTACGCCACCTACGTCGTCGCTTGCATCGTCATCATTCTTGTGCCGGGGCCGACGGTCACGCTGATCATCGCCAACAGCATCCGCCACGGCTCGCGCGCCGGCCTCGCCAATGTCGCCGGCACCCAGGCCGGGCTGGCCATCATGATCGCCATCGTCGGCATCGGGCTGACCTCGCTTATCGCCGGCATGGGCCACTGGTTCGAATGGGTCCGGCTGATCGGCGCCGCCTACCTGATCTGGATGGGCGTGCAGATGTTCCGCTCGAAAGGCAAGCTGAACGCCGACGGATCGGCTAAAAAGCCGCGCGGCGGCTTCTTCCTGCAGGGCCTGCTGGTGGCGATCAGCAATCCGAAGACGCTGGTGTTCTTCGGCGCCTTCTTTCCGCAGTTCATCGCCCCCGAAGGCAATTACGCGCTACAGATCGGCGTCATGGGTCTCACCGCCATGATCTTCGCCGCCGTCTCGGATTCGACCTACGCGTTGGCCGCCGGCCGCGCCGGACGCCTGCTCTCGGCCGGCCGCGTCAAGCTCTTGTCGCGAATCAGCGGCAGCTTCCTGGTGGGCGGCGGCCTGTGGCTGGCGTTTTCCAAGGCGAAGTAACAGCCGCGAGCCGGGACGCAAATAGCAATCTCCTGGAACAGGAAGCCCGATTGAAAGTCAGCCTTCTGTGCACCACATGAATTGATAGTTGGGGATTCATGCCGGTGCCATGGACTTTTGTGGATGTGAAAAGGCACGCGATCGGCGTGATCCTGATTGTTGCTTTGTTTGCGGCGGTGTTGGCCCTCGATCCGCTCAAGTGGACGAATAACGCCAGCCCGATCCGCTCGGTGGGCCCAATCGATGCAGCCGTCAAAAGTGCCCATTGGGGCAAAGGCCGAAGTGTCTACATGCTGGTCCTTGAAGACGGTTCATCTGTTTTCATCGACGACGATCGTCCGCGCCTGATCGGCTCGCACGTCGGCATCGAGCGCGTCACGCGCGACAATGGCTTTGTCTTCTACCGATTTCCAAATTGAACGGCGATCGATCAATGAAGCTGTTTTCGAAGGTAAACGAGTGACAGAGCTCTCTTCGAAGAAATCGCTCTTGAACAAAGCCCTTACGCCATTCAACTCTAAGTGATGGGGCCGACGAATCTTTCTCTTAGAAACCGCCTTCTTCTGCTTCGGGAAGAGTTTCGCGATACAGTCGTTGGCGTCGCTTTCTTTTGCTCATTCGCTCTTGTGGCCGCCGTGGCGATTGTAACAAGACAGAATAGCCCGATCATGGGCACGCAACGCATAGGAGGCATCGTCGAAGATGTCGCGACGATGCCTCTAAATCCGAAAGGTTCCGTCGGCCATGGACTTTATTATAGATATGAAGTCCGTCTCCATGACGGCAACGCACTGGTATTTATCGATGGTGAGGTGGAGACGCCCCACATGATCGGATCGGAAGTCTCGATCGAACAACAGCGCCGCAAGAACGGCACCAGCACCTACCGCCTGCTCAATGACTGAGCGGCGCTAAAGCCGCCCCAGCCTTTCCAGCAGCAGCGCGAAAAACGCATCATGGTCGATGTCGCGCATCACCATGGCGTTCTTCGGCCGCTTGGTCACCCCCCACCAGTCGATCACCGTCATGCCCATGGTGAGCTCCGAGGCGGTTTCCACGCTGACATTGCAGTTGCGGCCCTTGAACAGCTTCGGCTTCAACAGATAGGCGATGACGCAAGGATCGTGCAGCGGGCCGCCATCGGTGCCGTATTTCTCTTCGTCGAAGCGTTCGAAGAATTCCAGCATGTCCGCCGTCGCCGTGCCGACCCTGGTGCCGAGCTTGCGGAAAGCCTTCGTGCGCTTGGCGGTGGTCAGCGCCTTGTGGGTGACGTCGAGCGGCATCATCACGATCGGAATGTCGGATTTGAACACGACATCGGCGGCATGCGGGTCGACATAGATGTTGAACTCGGCAGTCGGCGTGACGTTGCCGCCCTCGAAGAAGCCGCCGCCCATCAGCACGATCTCCTTGATGCGCGGCGCGATTTTCGGCTCGCGGATCAGCGCCAGCGCAACATTGGTGAGCGGCCCGAGCGCGCAAAGCGTGATCGTGCCGGTCTCCTCCTTCATCAGCGTCTCGACGATGAAATCGACCGCATACTGATCCTGCAGCTTCATCTTTGGCTCAGGCAGTTGCGGTCCGTTGAGGCCGGTCTTGCCATGCACTTCCTCGGCGGTGACGAGTTCACGCGCCAGCGGCCGGATGGCGCCTGCATAGACCTTGACATCCGGCCGGCCGGCCAACTCGCAGATCTTGCGTGCGTTTTTTTCGGTGAGTTTCAGCGGCACGTTGCCGGCCACCGCGGTGATGCCGACGATCTCCAGCTCGGCGCTGCCGAGCGCCAGCAATATGGCGACGGCATCGTCCTGGCCGGGGTCAGTGTCGATGAGGATCCTGCGGGATTGGGGCATTTCAATTCCTTGTTTTGGCAAGTCTTTTTGGGCGGGACGTGTGACGGCTTGAAGTCTGCCGGGCGGCGGACCATATCAAGACCATCGGGAAAAATGCCATCCGGGTTTTTCCACTTTATGTCGCTCTTGAGAGGACACTGTAACATGAGCCGAATGACGCCTTTTTCCAGCCCGCTTCTCCTCGGTTTCGATTCCATGGAAAAGACACTGGAGCGCTTGGCGAAGTCGGGTGACAGCTATCCTCCGTACAACATCGAGCGCCTCAGCGGTGCCGACGGCAAAACCGAAAGGCTGCGCATCACGCTCGCCGTCGCCGGTTTCGCGGAAAGCGATCTCGATGTCTCCACGGAGGAGAACCAGTTGGTCGTGCGCGGCCGTCAGAACGACGACACCGAGCGCGAATTCCTCCACCGCGGCATCGCCGCGCGCCAGTTCCAGCGCTGTTTCGTGCTGGCCGACGGCATGCGGGTGATTGCGGCGGAATTGAAGAACGGCCTCTTGTCGATCGACCTCGATCGGCCGGAGTCCGAACGGCTGGTACGAAAAATAAACATATCGGTGAAAGACTGAGTTTTGCCGATAGCTCTCATGCGGGATGGCCTTGAGCGGCGTCTCGCGGCAAGGAGGCTTGAAATGACCAGAACTGACGAAAATATCATCATGACCAGCGGCGAATTCGCTCATCTCGGCGAAGGTTCGGTCGCCTATCTCAGGAAAGTGTCGAGCGACGATCTGCGCGGCCGTTTCCCGGGCCTCGGCGAAATCGCGCCCGGGCTGGAACTGTGGGCCCTGTTTGCCGCCAACGGCCAGCCGATCCTGCTTTCGGATGCTCGCGACCGGGCGCTGGCCGGCGCCTTGGAAAACGATCTGACCCCCGTCGCTATCCACTAACAACACGGCGCGCCGATCTGGCTGAAACGGACAGGGCCGCTCACGGCGGCCCTTCAACGGGTCCAATCAACTCAGGCGGCGTGCGACGCCTGTGTATCCGACAGCAGCGCGTGGATAGCCACGGCATCGCGCGTGCCCCTGATCTTGGCAACCGTGTCGGCATCGCGCAGCACCCGCGCGATGCGCGACAGCGCCTTGAGGTGGTCGGCGCCGGCACCTTCGGGGGCCAAAAGCAGAAACACCAGGTCGACCGGCTGATCGTCGAGGGCCTCGAAATCGACCGGTGTCTCCAGCCGGGCAAAAACTCCAGCGATCCGCTTCACCCCGGCCAGCTTGCCATGCGGAATGGCGATGCCGTTGCCGACGCCGGTCGAACCCAGCCGCTCGCGTTGCAGGATGGTGTCGAACACCTCCCGCTCCGGAATGCCGGAAATTGCCGCCGCCCTTTCAGACAGCAATTGCAGCAGCTGCTTTTTGGAGTTCGCCTTCAACGCCGGCATGATTGCCGGAACGTTGACGAGATCGCTCAGATCCATGCTTGAAATCCCTTGTTCGCCTGCCGTCGCCAGTCCCCACGCTTGCGTGCGGCTGGTTTTTACCCCTGCGCGACCTTGGCCGTAGACGGGTCGATCCAGCCGATATTCCCGTCCGGCCGGCGATAGACGATGTTGAGATGGTCGTTTCCGGCATTGCGGAAGACCAGGACCGGGCTGTCCTTGGTGTCGAGCTCGATCACGGCTGACGCCACCGACATGGTCCGCAGCGTCATGGTCGATTCGGCGACGATGGCCGGCGCGAAATTCTCCGGTATCTCCTCGTCGTCATCGGCAAGCGGGGCCATCACCGTATAGGCGACGTCGGTGAGTTCGCCATTGCTATTGCCTGAATTGTGCGACTTCAGCCGGCGCTTGTAGCGCCTGAGGCGGGTTTCCAGACGGTCCGCCGCGGCATCGAAGGCAAGCGTCGGATCCTGGGCATCGCCGGTCGCCTGCAGCGAAGCACCGGAATCCAGCCGGATCATGCAATCGGCCGTGTAGCGCGACCCCGATTTGACGACTACGATTTGCCCTGAAAAGCCCCGATCGAAATATTTCCCGATCACTTCCCCGACACGGTCGTTGATGCGCGTACGGAACGCATCGCCGATATCCATGTGTTTTCCCGATATGCGCAGTGTCATCTGAAAACTGACCTTCCTTGCTCAGGCTTCAAACTGTCCCGAGTTTATACTCGTGGTCCGTGCGCACAAGCTTTGCGGCGTCACTTGCGCCGATTTTAAATCCGAACTTTCCGGTTGATCACAAGCCGCCTTCTTGGCCGTCCGTGGCCTACGTCGTGACGGACCATCCCTCGTGCGGGCATCAGCGAACTCAAATCCACTCGCCAGCCCGTCTCATGCGGGCGGGCTTCTAGCCACTTCGTTGCCGCTTGTCAATGAACGCGAAAGCTGTGGAAATTCTGCCGGAGTTCAACGGCCGGCGCTGGCCAAAGCGCGTTTTTCGCGCCGCCGTTGCACCGAAGAGGGTATGTTCATGCCTTCCCGGTATTTGGCAACCGTGCGCCTGGCAATGTCGACGCCGCTTTCCCGCAGCATGTCCACGATGGCATCGTCGGAAAGCACATCGACGGCTTTCTCTTCGTCGATCAGCTGCTTTATGCGGTCGCGCACCGCTTCCGACGAATGCGCATCGCCGCCACCCGACGAAGCGATCGAGGCGGTAAAGAAATAGCGCAGCTCGAACACGCCGCGCGGCGTCAGCATGTATTTGTTTGCCGTGACCCGGCTGACCGTCGATTCGTGCATGCCGATAGCGTCCGCCACCGTGCGCAGGTTGAGCGGCTTCAGGTGCCGCACGCCGTGGACGAGAAAAGCGTCCTGCTGGCGCACGATCTCGGAGGCGACCTTCAGGATAGTCTTCGCCCGCTGGTCGAGGCTGCGCGTCAGCCAGTTGGCATTCTGCAGGCATTCGGCGAGGAAATCTTTTTCCGCCTGGTTTTTCGCATGCGGCGTGACCTGAGCGAAATAGATGTGATCGACCAGCACGCGCGGTAGCGTCTCGGCGTTGAGCTCGACCGTCCAGCTGCCGTCATTGGCTGCGCGCACCTCGACGTCGGCCACGATCGCATCGCTGGCACCGCGCGAAAACGCCATTCCCGGCCGCGGGTCGAGCGCCCGGATCTCGGCCAGCATGTCGAGCAGATCCTCCTCGTCGACACCGCAAATCCGCTTCAGCGTCTGGAAATCGCGCCGTGCCAGGAGTTCGAGATTGGCGATCAATGCCCTCATCGCCGGATCGAGCCGGTCGCGCACGGCAAGCTGCAGCGACAGGCATTCGGCGAGGTCGCGGGCGAAGATGCCGGCGGGCTCGAATGTCTGGCAAATCGCCAGCGCCATTGCCACCGCCGGGGGGTCCGTGCCGAGGCGGGCCGCGATCTCGGCCATGTCCGCACGCATGTAGCCGGCCTCATCGAGGCCGTCGGCAAGCTCGCTGGCGATCAGGCGCGCGGCCGGATCGGCGAAGGCGAGCGCCACCTGCTCGCCGACATGGTCGCGCAGCGTGATGGCAGCCGCCGCCATATCCGCGACGTCGAAGCCGTCGGAGGAAGAGGCGGAACTATTGCCGGACGCCGATTTCCATTGCGCCGTCAGGTCGGGGCCGAGCCGCTCGCTCGTTCCAGGATCGTCGGGAAACAGGTTTTCCAGCGACGTATCGAGCTTTTCCGAGATCGCCTCGGCGCTCCACGCCGTCTCCGCTTCGAACCAGTCGCCGTCGGCGGCCGGTTCCGATGCGGCGTCGCTCTTCTGCGCCTGGTCGCTGGCGGCGTCGTCCTGCGGTTCGGCGCGTTCCAGCAGGGGATTGCGTTCGATCTCGTCGTCGATGAAGCGTTCCAGCTCGAGGTGGGTGAACTGCAGCAGGCGGATCGACTGCATCAGCTGCGGCGTCATCACCAGCGACTGCGACTGTCGTAGCTGTAGTTTTGCCGCCAACGCCATGGTTCGGTTTCAACGCCCCGTCTACGCGCCCGCACTGCTGGAAAGAATTTTCCAGGCCAGCATAGAAACTGGCCCGGCTTTTGCTTGTCAAGGCGAGGTGCGGAAAAACTCGCCTGCCAGCGCGTTTTTCAGGCAGAAAATCGAAGAAAAAGCTGCCGGACTACGCCGGAAATCCCGTTCGAACCGGAATTTCGCATTTAGAGCGTAAATCCCTCGCCAAGATAAAGCCGCCGCACATCGGCATTTGCGACGATTTCGTCGGCTCGGCCATGGGTCAGCACCTGACCGGCATGGATGATGTAGGCGCGGTCGATCAGGCCAAGGGTCTCACGCACATTGTGGTCGGTGATCAGCACGCCGATGCCACGTGCCGTCAAGTGGCGCACGAGCTGCTGGATGTCGGCGACGGCGATCGGGTCGATGCCGGCGAACGGTTCGTCGAGCAGCATGTAGGCGGGGCGGGTTGCCAACGCACGGGCAATTTCGAGGCGCCGCCGCTCACCGCCGGAGAGCGACAGCGATGGAGCCTTGCGCAGATGGCTGATGTGGAATTCCTCGAGCAATTCGTCGAGCAGGCGCTCACGCTCCTTGCGGCTCTTTTCGACCACTTCGAGCACGGCCCGGATGTTTTGCTCGACGTTCAGGCCGCGAAAAATCGACGCTTCCTGCGGCAGATAGCCGATGCCGAGACGGGCGCGGCGATACATCGGCATCGACGTGACGTCGAAGCCGTCGATTTCGATGGTGCCTTCGTCGACCGGCACCAGCCCGGTCACCATGTAGAAACAGGTGGTCTTGCCGGCGCCATTGGGGCCGAGCAGCCCAACCGCCTCGCCGGCGCGCACGCCCAGCGTCACGCCGCTGACGACTTTGCGGCCCTTGTAGCTTTTGGTCAGCCCCTTGGCGATCAAGGTTCCCTTGAACTTTGCCGCTTCGACGGTGACCCTGGCCGGTGCCGCAAGTTTGCTGGCGGCGCGCCCTGGAAGACGCGCCAGCAGCGACGATATGCCGGTCATCAGGGTTTCGCTGCTCCAGACTTCGCCTGCGGCGTGATCGACATCATGACGCGGCCGCCGCAGGCGTCGACCTGGGCAAGGCCGCTCTTCATCTGCACGGTAAGCTTGCAGCCGACAAGCACGTTGTCGCCTTGCGAGAGCACGACCTTGCTGCCCGAAAGCACCAGCACCTCGGTCTTCATGTCGAAGGTGCCGCGGTCGCCGGTGGCAACCTGATTGTCCGATTTGATGTAGACCTTATCGTCGACCACGAGATGGTCGATGTTGGCGGATCCGGTCATCGCCGCGGCACCCGCCGGCTCGGCGCCTTTGGCGGCGGCTGCATCCCTGACGTAATAGACCGTCATTTTGCCGGCCTTGAGTACGGTTGGACCCTGGACGACGTTGACGTTGCCGGTGAAGACGGCGACGCTTTCCGCCTGGCGCACCTCGAGCTTGTCGCTTTCGATCTGGATCGGCTTGTCGCCCGACAGCCTGAGGCCGGACATTTGGCTGGTGGCGCTGGACTGCGCCAGCGACGAAGCCGTCCCCAGGGTGAGCCCCAATGGCAGCCCGAGGGTCAGCAACGCCGAAACCGCGGCGAGGCGCCGTGCCGAACTACTGAACCGCATTGGTCTCTCCGCTCTTTGCCTCTGCCGCCTTCAAACTGGCGGGATCGATGTCGACGCGCACCTTGTTCTCGAAAACCAGGACCTTGCCATTGTCCTGGACCGACATCGAATCCGCCCTGATCCGCGACCCGCCGCGGCTGACATCGACGGGTTCGCTTGTCTTCATAGTGCCTTCGCCCATGTCGAGATAGACTGATTTGAATTTTGCCACCACGCCATCCGTGGTCGATACCGTCACGTCGCTGGTCAGGCTGAACGTGTTGCCGTCGCGATCATAGGTGCCGCGCGCGGCATCGATGGCGGCCGTGTTGTCGGCCGCAATCGGCAGCCTGGCCTTGATGCCTTCCAGATCGATGATGCCTTGTTTGCTGACGTCCTGTATGGCGCGCAGGGCCGTCATCGAATAGGGCAGGTTCTGCTTGGTGAAGCCGTTGAGCTTGGGATTGGCCATCACCAGCTTGCCATTGGCAAAGGAGCCGCCGTCGGCCTGCACCTCGATTGCAGCGGGAGCCATGAGATAGGAATAGACCGGAAACGCGACCGCGATCAGGGCGGCGACCAGCGGCACGGCCAGCTTGAGGATCCGCACCCGGCGCGAATGACGCTGCGCGATGTCAAAGGCGTCGACCCGCGCCCGGCCTGCGGCCTTGGGAGCCAACTCCGTCTCGGTGTTGGTCGGTTCGATTGGTCCCGCTAACATGACTGCTTCTTCTAAACCCCTGCCCGCCAGGCCGCCCTATAGGTGGGGTGCCGGCACCCTCAAGCAAGCACAAGCCGAGGAAAACCGCAAAAATATGACAGCCGCCCCTATACAACGAAAATGGCCCCAGCGCAGCCTGAACCTCATACCAGATATGGGCGCACAGTGTTAGAGCCTGTGGAACGCGACAGATTGAAGCTTGCCCGAACGCCGAAGACGGCTTTGGCGAAGGCCGTCAGGAAACGGTAGCCGGGCGCGAATGGTTACTTTAAAAGCATCTGCTCCCACCGACTACGAGGCTGACCATGGCATTGAGAGCCGACGACCTGATCGACCGCCGCCGCTTGCGCCGCAAGCTGACATTCTGGCGTGTTGCGGCGATTCTTGTCGCCGCAGCCGGGCTGATCGCCTTTTCCGCGTGGATTTATGGTGACGAATTCACCGGCGCGGCTGTCGACCACATCGCTAAGGTCAAGATCGAAGGTACCATCACCGAAGACGAAGAACTGATCAAGCGGCTGGAAGCCATCCGTCAGTCGCCGCGCGTCAAGGCTGTGATCCTGTCGATCGATTCACCCGGCGGCACCACCGTCGGTGGCGAGTCGATCTACGAGGCAGTGCGCAAGCTCGCCGCCGACAAGCCGGTGGTGGCCGAGGTCGGCACGCTCGCGGCGTCGGCGGGTTACATGATAGCCACCGCGGCCGACCATATTGTCGCACGCAAATCCTCGATCGTCGGCTCGATCGGCGTTCTGATCCAGTACCCGGACGTCAGCGGCCTCATGGACAAGCTCGGCGTCAAGCTGGAGGAGGTGAAATCCTCGCCCTTGAAGGCCTCGCCTTCCCCCTTCAAGCCGACCAATGACGATGAACGCGCCATGGTCCGCAAACTCATTCTCGACAGCTACGACTGGTTCGTCGGCATCGTCGCCGAGCGCCGCAACATGACCAAGCCGGAGGCGCTGGCGCTCGCGGACGGGTCGATCTTCACCGGCCGGCAGGCGGTCACCAACAGATTGATCGACGCGGTCGGCGGCGAGGCCGAAGCGATCGACTGGCTTGCAGGCAAGGGTGTCGATGCCAAGCTCAAGGTGGTGGAATGGAAGGACACGGAAAAACGCGGTGGTTTCCTGTTCTCCAAGGCGATGGCGCAGACCGTCGGCGCTGCGCTTGGCCTGCCTGGCCATGGCGGCGACGTCCTTCACGAAATTGGAGCGGACCGCTTGTTTCTTGACGGTCTCGTTTCCGTCTGGCACCCTTGAGGAGCCGCTTGGGAGTGAAAAAGCAAATAAAATCATTCTGATAATTTCGGCGGCACTGCTTTCACGGGGAGCCTTTTCATGATCAAATCCGAACTTGTGCAGATCATCGCCACGCGCAATCCGCATCTTTTCCTGCGCGATGTCGAAAACATTGTCGGCGCCATCTTCGATGAAATCACCGACGCGCTTGCCGAGGGCAACCGGGTCGAGTTGCGCGGCTTCGGCGCGTTTTCGGTGAAAAACCGCCCTGCCCGCACCGGCCGCAATCCGCGCACCGGCGAATCCGTAGAGGTCGAGGAGAAATGGGTGCCGTTCTTCAAGACCGGCAAGGAATTGCGTGAAAGGCTGAACGGAGGCAAATAGGCGCGGCGCCCGCCGACCCGTTGCTGCCTTTTCTTCCGAACGGAAAAACATGTTCAATCGCTTCATCCTCATCGTGGTTTTCGTGCCGCTGGCCGTCATCCTGATTGCGCTGGCCGTCGCCAACCGCGAACCGGTGGCCTTCACGCTCGATCCGTTCAATCCCGGCAATCCGGCGCTGACGCTGACCGTGCCGCTGTTCATTTTCCTGTTCCTGGCGCTGGCCATCGGCATGATCGTCGGCAGCCTGGCGACCTGGATCAAGCAGGGCCGCTACCGCAAGCTGGCGCGCCAGCGCGCCGCCGAGGCCGAGAACCTGCGTCTGGCAGTCAGCCGCGCGCCCACAGCGGCGCAGGGCCCGGCCTTGCCGAAGCCGATGAACTGAGCCGCGGCTCGGGCAGGAAGCGCAACCGGCCTATTTCTCCACGGAGCCATCATGCTGACCATTTCCGCCGCCGAGGTCGACCGCGCGCTGACCTTTCCCGGGCTGGTCGAGACATTGCGCGCCGCTTTTCGCGACGGCGCCGTGCAGCCGGTCAGGCATCATCACACGGTCGAGCGGCCCGACGGTGCCGCCTCGACGCTGCTTCTGATGCCGGCCTGGACCGACTTCAACGCCGGCACCTCGGCCGATGGCCATATCGGCGTCAAGATCGTCACAGTGTCGCCCGACAACAACGCCGTCGGCAAGCCTGCGGTGATGGGCCTCTACCTGTTGCTGGACGGCGCCACCGGCGAGCCTCAGGCCTTGATCGATGGCCAGCGGCTGACGCAGTGGCGCACCGCCTGCGCCTCGGCACTGGCCGCGTCCTATCTGGCCCGCGAAGACGCATCACGGCTGCTGGTGGTCGGCGCCGGCGCGCTGTCGCCATTCCTTGCAAAGGCGCATTCGGCGGTGCGGCCGATCAAGAACATCCGCATCTGGAACCGCACGCCGGCCAATGCCGAAAAGGTCGCGGCAAAATTGCGTGCCGAGGGTTTTGCGGCCGACGCCGCAGGCGATCTCGACGTCGAACTCGGCCAGGCCGATATCGTGTCATCGGCGACCATCACCACCGCGCCACTGATCAAAGGGGTACTCTTGAAACCGGGAACCCATGTCGATCTGGTTGGCGGCTTCACGCCGGCGATGCGCGAAAGCGACGACGACGCGATTGCACGCGCCCGCGTCTATGTCGACACCCGCGCCGGCGCCACCAAGGAAGCCGGCGACATCGTCCAGCCGCTGGCCTCCGGCGTGCTGAAGCCGCAAGCCATCGTCGCCGACCTCTATGAACTGGCACGCGGCCAGAAAAAAGGCCGGCAGGGCAATGACGAGATCACGCTGTTCAAGTCGGTCGGCGCGGCCCTCGAGGACCTGGCCGCCGGCATTGCCGTGTATCGCGCAAGCGTAGGGCAGTAGGGCAGTAGGGCAGTAGGGCAGTAGGAAACCGTGCTAATCGTGCGGCGCCGCGCCTAGTGCTACTTTGCTCTCGCCTACTGCCCTACTGCCCTACTGCCTTACTCCTTTTGCCAATAAACCCGTAGCCGGTGGTTGTCCGGATCGAGCGCGACGAAGGTGCGGCCGAAATCCATGTCGGTCGGGCTCTGCAGGATGGTCAGCCCACGGTCGGCCCACTCGGCATGGGTGGTGTCGACAGCGCCAGGCGTATCCAACGCAAAGACGACCTCGGCGCCACCGCCTGCGGCCGCCGCGGCCGGCTCTACGGTATGACGCGACCAGAGGCCGAGTTTGAAGCCGTTGTCGAGCACGAACAACACGAAGGTCGGCGAGGTGTCGACCGGCTCGCGTCCGAGCAGCGCGCTGTAGAAGGCGCCGCTTTGCTCAGGCTTGTCGACATAGAGGATGACGAAATTGGGCGGTGTCATGAATTGCTCTCCAGATGGTTTCGACTGGAGCAGCATAGCGTGCACCACTGCCAGATTCTGGCAGCAGTCTTAACTGAGCGGCAGCCTTAGCTTGGCTTGTCGAGCGTCGCCCGCCATTCTTTGAGCAGCACCTGGCGACGGCGCGGATAACGCGTCTCGGTGGCGTTGAGGCCGGATATCCGATCGGCGCGAAAGTGCCTGAAATCCTGGCGCATCTCGCACCACGCCGCGACGACGCGCACCTTGTCGAAGAAGCCGAGTGCAAACGGCCAGACGGTGCGCTCGGAGGCAGCGCCGCCGGCATCGCGATAGACAAAGCTCAACTTGTGCTCCTCGCGGATGGCTTGCCGCACCACGCCGAGATCGATGCCTTCGGTGACCTCGGTGCGCGACCCGACCAGCAGCGTCGAGGCATCGAGCTCTTCGCGCAAATCGTCCGGCAGCACGGCGGCGATCTTGGCCAGCGCGTCGGTGGCGGCGTTGGCAAGCCGCCAGTCCGGCTGCTTGGCCACCCAGCGCGAACCGAGCACGATCGCCTCGATCTCCTCGTCGGTGAACATCAAGGGCGGCAGCATGAAGCCTGGCCTGAGCACGTAACCCAGCCCCGCCTCGCCCTCGATCGGTGCGCCCTGCCCCTGCAACGTGGCGATATCGCGATAGAGCGTGCGGATCGACACACCCATTTCGCCGGCAAGGCTGCGGCCGCTGACTGGCCGGCGATGCCGGCGCAGGATCTGGATCAAGTCGAGCAGGCGTTCGGCGCGGGACATGGATCGCAACCCGGTTTGGATGGATGCCCAATTTGGATGGACGATAGTGCGCCTGCGCTTTCGGCGGCAAGCAGGATGATCGCCGACCGGAACGTATGCGGCCTGACGCCGTTGTCTGGCCATTATGGATATACGCGGTCTTCTGTTGTTCTGGTCTGTTTTGACCGCCACCGTTGCTGCCCTAAGCCTCGGACCATCCTTCGCCCACGTACTGGAATCGGTGCCGCGGCTGACCAGATGGCCGCCTTCGCTCTGGCGAGAAACCACGGTCTTCAATGCTCAGTTCCAGTTCTTTTTGACTGTCGGCGCACCGCTGGACGTGGCGGCCGTCGCCTGTCCGGGGCTCCTCGCATGGATGCTGCGCGGCGACCGCCCGGCATTCTGGTGGGTGTTGGCCGCCACCATGCTTTATCTGATGGCGCTTGTCGCGTGGGTTGCGCTCGTCAAACCGGCAAACGATGTCCTGGCCACCTGGGTGCCTGGACCGATCCCGGGCAATTTCGAAGCTATCCGGAGCCGCTGGGAAGCCGGCCATATGGTCGTCACCGGCTTCAAGGCCGTCGGTTTCATCGCGCTCGCAGTCGGGCTGCTGTCGATCAGGCGTGGCTGATCCGTTCGCAAACGCCTGCAGCCCTTTTGTTGCGCCGGTCAATTCGCTGTGGCAGAAGCGGCGCAGCCGCCGTCCGGAGATGCGCCTTCTTGAAACCTTTTCGCGACAAACGCCGCGACAGCCGCCCGCCCGCGAAAAAAGGCGGGATAGAGCAGCCGCGGCGGCGCGACCCCAATCCAACCGCTGGTCCGGAGACGAAACCGCAGGACCGGTCCGAGCAGAAAGCAGCGCCGCGCCCACTTTCGCGCCGCGATGGCGCGCTGCCTGCCGAACATCTGCCGCTGATCCTCGAAGTCGGCGCCAATCAGGATTACGCGCTGCTCGACAGCGGCGCCGGAGAAAAGCTCGAGCAATACGGCCCCTACCGCATCGTTCGGCCGGAGGGCCAGGCGATCTGGCAAAAGGCATTGCCGGCCAGGGACTGGGAACGCGCCGATGCCATTTTCACCGGCGATACCGACGAGGAAGGCATCGGCCGCTGGCGCTTTCCGAAGACGCCGCTCGGCGAGACCTGGCCGATGAAGCATGACGGCATCGACTATCTCGGCCGCTTCACTTCGTTTCGCCATGTCGGTGTCTTTCCCGAGCAGGCCTCGCACTGGGACCACATGGCCGGGCTGATTGCGGCGGCAAAACGGCCGGTGAAGGTGCTGAACCTGTTCGGTTATACCGGTCTTGCCTCGCTGGTGGCGGCGCGTGCCGGCGCCGAGGTCACCCATGTCGATGCTTCCAAGAAGGCGATCGGCTGGGCGCGCGAAAACCAGGAGATGGCGGGCCTGTCGCAAAGGCCGATCCGCTGGATCGTCGACGATGCCGTGAAATTCGCCGAGCGCGAGGAGCGCCGCGGCAGCCGCTACGACATCATCCTGTTCGACCCGCCCGCCTATGGCCGCGGACCGAAGGGCGAGGTCTGGCATCTGTTCGAAGATTTGCCGGCGCTGACCGACATCTGCCGTGCGATCCTGACGCCGAAGCCGCTCGCTGTGGTGCTGACCGCCTATTCGATCCGCGCCTCTTTCTTCGCCATCCACGCCTTGATGCGCGACACCTTCGCCGGCATGGGCGGCACGGTCGAATCCGGCGAATTGATCATCCGCGAGAAATCCGCCGGCCGGGCGCTTTCGACCTCGCTGTTCTCGCGCTGGGTGGCCTGAATGAGTGCGTACGAACGGCACGCGGGCGCGCCAGGGCAGGTGAAGGAAGTCACCAGCCTCGCCAATCCGCTGGTCAAGGACATCAAGGCGCTCGCGCAGAAGAAATTCCGCGACCAGCAGAATGCCTTCATGGCCGAAGGCCTGAAGCTGGTCATCGACGCGCTCGATCTCGGCTGGTCTATCAGGACATTGGTTTTCGCCAAGGCCGGACGTGGCAATGCGGCGGTTGAAAAAGTTGCGGCGCGCACGGTTGCCGCCGGCGGCACCGTACTTGAAGTTTCGGAAAACGTGCTGGTCGCCATCACCCGCCGCGACAATCCGCAAATGGTCGTCGGCGTGTTCTCGCAGAAATTGCTGCCGCTGAAGGACATTCGCGCCCATGATGGCGACGTCTGGGTGGTGCTCGACCGCGTCCGCGACCCCGGCAACCTCGGCACCGTCATCCGCACGGTCGACGCCGTCGGCGCCAAAGGCGTCATCCTGGTCGGCGAGACCACCGATCCCTTTTCGGTCGAGACGGTACGCGCCACCATGGGCTCGATCTTCGCCGTGCCGGTCGCCAAGGCGTCGGCCGAGGCTTTTCTCGCCTGGCGAAAGAGCTTTCCCGGCCTCGTCGCCGGCACCCATCTTAAGGGTGCGGTCGATTACCGCTCGGTCGATTTTTCAAAAGGCCCGGTGCTTTTGATGATGGGCAACGAGCAGCAAGGCCTGCCTGACGAGCTTGCCGCAAGCTGCGACAAGCTGCTGCGGATACCGCAGGCAGGCCGCGCCGATTCGCTCAACCTTGCGGTGGCCACCGGCGTCATGCTGTTCGAGATCCGGCGCGGCGCGCTGAAGCTCGGCCCGGAGGATGCCCGATCGTGACATCCCAAACCGTGAAACTGCAAACCATGAAGTCCTGGAGCCCCTACGCTTTTCTGGTTGTCGCCGCGATAGCGCTCGACCAGTGGCTGAAATATCTGGTCGAGACCGGCCTTGCCTTCCAGGAAAGGCTCGATCTCCTGCCGTTCCTGGCGCTGTACCGCACCTACAACACCGGCATCGCGTTTTCGCTGTTTTCGTCCTTCGGCGACACCGGCCTGGTGGTCGTCGCGGTTCTGGTGGTCGCTTTCGTTCTCTATCTTGCGGCCCGCACGCCGCCCGGCCACCTGCTTGCCCGCGTCGGCTTCGCGCTGATCGTCGGCGGCGCGCTCGGCAATCTGATCGACCGCGCTGCCTATGGCCATGTCATCGACTATATTCTGTTTCACACGCCGGTCTGGTCCTTCGCGATCTTCAACCTCGCCGATGCCTTCATTTCGGTCGGTGCCGTGCTGGTCGTCTTCGATGAGCTCATTGGCTGGTGGCGCGGAACATCGAGCGATTGACCTCACTCGCCCGGCACCGCACATTTCTTATTTGCAAGCCCGAGGAGAAAAAATGCCCGAAGCCTTCAAAGCCATCCTCGTTTCGCGCGACGCCGAGAAAAACCAGTCGGTCGCGGTGACCGAGCTCACCGAGGCAGACCTGATGGAAGGCGACGTCACCGTCGCGGTGGAGGCGACGACGGTGAACTACAAGGACGGCCTTGCAATCACCGGCAAGGCGCCGGTGATCCGCCGCTGGCCGCTGGTGCCGGGCGTCGATTTCGCCGGCACCGTCATCTCGTCTTCCAATCCCGACTGGCGCGAGGGTGACAAGGTCATATTGAACGGCTGGGGCGTCGGCGAGACGCATTTCGGCGCCTTTGCCGGACGCGCCCGCGTCAAGGGCGACTGGCTGGTACCGCTGCCGGACGGCATGAGCCCGCATGATGCGATGGCGGTCGGCACCGCCGGCTACACCGCCATGCTTTGCGTCATCGCGCTGGAGCGCCACGGCATCGTGCCCGACCGCGGCCCTGTGGTGGTGACGGGCGCTGCCGGTGGCGTCGGGTCGGTCGCGGTCTCGATCCTGTCCAGCCTCGGCTATCACGTCATCGCCTCGACCGGCCGCAGTGCCGAAAGCCCCTATCTGACCGACCTCGGTGCCGCGGAAGTGATTTCACGCGACGAGCTTGCGCAGCCTGCAAAACCGCTAGCCAAGGAACGCTGGGCCGGCGGCATCGACGCTGTCGGCAGGCACACGCTGGCCAACGTCCTGTCGATGACCTCCTATGGCGGCGCCGTTGCCGCTTGCGGCCTCGCCGGCGGCATGGACCTGCCGGCAAGCGTCGCCCCGTTCATCCTGCGCGGCGTCTCGCTGCTCGGCATCGATTCGGTGATGGCGCCCAAGGCGGTCCGCATCGAGGCCTGGCGCCGCATCGGCACCGATCTCGATCACGCAAAGCTTGCCAGCCTGTCGACGAGCATCGGCTTCGACGGCATCATCGGCGCCGCGCATGACATCGTCGAGGGCAAGATCCGCGGCCGCGTGGTGGTGGACATGTGAGGCTCCAAAGGGAAAAAAAGAGCGCGACCGCTAAAATTCGAACGATCAACCACAACCTTCAATAAGCTCTGTCTGGCAGGAATTCCGTATGATTGCGGAACCCGGCATCAGAGAGGCGGAACCAGCCGAACGGGCCGACCGGGCGGCCCCCGAGGCGTCAGGGCGGCAGCTTGTCGCCGCGCCGCCGCTGGCGCCGGAATTGCCGGACGCCAACCGCCACGGCCTGCCCTTCCTGACTCTCGTCGCCATCGTCGTGCTGGCAGGCCTGTCGCATCTGACCGGAGCGCCGATCTTCATCACCATTGGCCTTTTGGCGACAGCCATCGCCGGGCTCGCCATGCATCTGCGCAACAGGCGCACCCAGCGTCGCGCGGTGGCCCTGCTCGATGCCACGACCGCCCGCAGTCGCGCCGAGATCGAGACGCTGGCCGACCGCATGTGGGAGATGCAGGAGAGCGAGGAGCGCTTTCGCGGTCTGATCGATGCACTCGGCGATCTCGTCGTCCACCGCGACCGCGACGGCCATATCGTCTACGCCAACAAGGTTTTCGCCGACCTTGTCGAAACCGACCAGCGCGACCTCGCCGGCAAGACCCTGGCCGAACTAGGCATCGATGTCGGCATCGTTCCCGACGCCGCCTTTTCCGACCATGAATGCCTGAGTTCCACTGATGTCGCCATTCGCACGCCGGACGGCCCACGCTGGTTCTCTTGGATCGAGCTGTCGGTGCGCGACAAGGACAGCGGCGCCGTTTCGCATCGCGCCATCGCCCGTGACATCACCGCCCGCAAACGCGCCGAATCCTCGCTGATCACCGCCCGCGAACGGGCCGAATATGCGAGCCAGGCCAAATCGCGCTTCCTCGCCACCGTCAGCCACGAGATACGCACGCCGATGAACGGCATCATGGGCATGGCCCGGCTTCTCGCCGACACCAGCCTTTCGCCCGAGCAGCGGACCTATGTCGGCGCCATCTCGACCTCGGCCAGCGCGCTGCTGGCGCTGATCGAGGACCTGCTCGACTATTCCAAGATCGAGGCCGGCCGCTTCGATCCCGAACCGCAACCGATGTCGGTGCGCGAGATCGCCGACAATGTCATCGAGCTTTTGGCGGCGCGGGCTTTTGCCAAGGATATCGGCCTCGGCTGCCATGTCGAACCCGACGTGCCGCAGCTGATCACCGCCGACCCCGGCAGGGTCAGGCAGGTGCTGCTCAACCTTATCGGCAATGCCGTCAAGTTCACCGACAGCGGCGGCGTCCTGGCAAGCATCGGCCGCGTCCGCACCGAAACCACCAACCGCATCCGCTTCACCATCAGCGACACCGGCCCCGGTCTGCGCGAGGAGGACATGGAGCGCATCTTCGAGGACTTCGAACAGGCTGACGGCACCTCGACCCGTACGCATGGTGGTGCCGGCCTCGGTCTCGCGATTTCCAAGCGCCTGGTGACGGCGATGGGCGGCACTATCTCGGTGTCGAGCCGGCTTGGCCAGGGATCCGAATTCGTCTTCGAGATTCCCGCTATTTCCGCCGTCGAGGCGCTGCAGATCCGCCAGAACGCGCTGTTGGGCCGGCATGCGGTAATCGTGTCGAAGAACCTGGTCGAGGCCGAAGCCATCGCCCGCACCATTCGCGCCAATGGCGGAACGGTCGATCTGGCCGCCGCCGCCGCCCAGGCCGCCCCTTTCGCCGAGGGCTGCAACGTGCTTCTGGTCGATGCTGCCATGGAGCAAAGCGACGGCAGGCTGCTCAGGCGCCTGCGCCAGAGCGGATTTGTCGATTGCGAGGCGGTGACGCTGATCGCGCCGACCGACCGCGGCATGCTTGGCGAGTTCCGTGCCAACGGTTACGCCACCTTCCTGGCGAGGCCGGTGCGCGGCGAGACATTGCTGCGCGTGCTTTTGACCAGCCACGCACCGGTCATCGCCGAGCCGCAACCGCAAAAGCGCGGCGCGCAGGCTGGGCACGCCATTGGCGGCCGCCAGCAGGGCCTGTCGGTGCTGATCGCCGAGGACAACGACATCAACGCCATGCTGGCCCGCGCCACCCTCCTGAAGGCCGGGCATCGGGTGAAAGTGGTCGGCAACGGCAAGGCCGCGGTCGAGGCGGTCATCAGCACCGGCCATAAGCACCGCTACGACGTGGTGCTGATGGACCTGCATATGCCTGTCATGGACGGGCTGGACGCCATCGCCGCCATCCGCCGCCATGAGGAGGAGACCGCGGTTCCGCCGGTGCCGATCATGGTGCTGTCGGCCGACAGCCAGGAAAAGACCCGCCACGCCGTGCTCGCCCACGGTGCGAGCGGCTTCGTCACCAAGCCGCTCGACCCTGATGCCCTGGTTCATGCGGTTGAAGGGCAAGTGGCCGCCTGAGGCACAACATAGACGGTCGATAGATTACCCAGCCGACGAAGTATTGCCCGCAGAGCCGTATCACGGTACTGTCACAATCCTGTTGCACCTACACCGTATCCCCGTGCCAAGAGGGATGGCTCGAAGGAGAATCACTCGTGCATACAGTCATGCCGGAATGTGATGCTCGGCCGAACGCCAGCGGGCCTTTGCTCGTCGGCCGGAACGCCGATGCCGTCATAAAAGGCGCATCGCTCGGCCGCATCGGCAATCTCGAAGTGCGGCTCGCCCGCAACGAGGCCGAGATCGCTGCCGCGCAGGAAGTGCGCTACCGGGTGTTCTACGACGAGCTTGGTGCCAGGAAGGACCTGTTCCAGATGCAGGACCGCCGCGATGCCGACCGCTTCGATCCCCTCTGCGACCATCTGCTGGTCTTCGATACTTCGCTTTCCGGTCCCGAGCATCGCCGCATCGTCGGCACCTACCGCCTGCTGCGGCAGGAGATTGCCGCGGCGGCGGGCGGCTTCTATTCCGAAGGCGAATTCGAGTTGACCAAGCTGATCGCGCGACATCCCGGCCAGCGCTTCCTCGAGCTCGGCCGCTCCTGCGTTCTGCCGGAATACCGCTCCAAGCGCACCATCGAGGCGCTGTGGCAAGGCATCTGGGCCTATATCAATCATTACGGCATTGGCGTGATGACCGGCTGCGCGTCGTTCCACGGCACCGTGCCGGCGGCACATGCAGAGGCGCTGACCTATCTTGCCCACCACTGCCGGACGAATTCATCGTGGGACGTGCGTGCCGTCGCCGGGCGCTATTGTTCGATGGATCTGATGCCGATCGAAGCCGTTAACACCAAGGCGGCGATCGCCGCGATGCCGCCGCTGGTCAAGGGCTATCTGCGCGTCGGCGCGCGCATCGGCGACGGTTGCGTCATCGACCGTGAATTCTCGACGGTCGACGTGTTCGTGGTGATGCCGGTCAAGGAGATCGGTGCCCGCTACGTCAATTATTATGGCGGGGAAGCGCAGCGGTTTGCAGCCTGACACCTTAAATCAGGGAATATCTTCCGGACGCCGGCCAGGCTTGCTTTTGTAGGACGGAAAGGCCCAGCCGAATTTCAGCGCGCCGCCGCGTACGCAGAAAGCCGCCATGAAACCTGCCAGGCCCGACGCAAGCGGCGGCAGTCCGGCGAAATCGCCAAGTGTGTAGAGGCCGGCGCCGGCAAGCGCTGCGGTAACGTAGATTTCC
Organism: Mesorhizobium sp. M0778; assembly: GCF_040320105.1. Taxonomy (NCBI): domain Bacteria; kingdom Pseudomonadati; phylum Pseudomonadota; class Alphaproteobacteria; order Hyphomicrobiales; family Phyllobacteriaceae; genus Mesorhizobium; species Mesorhizobium sp. M0778. The sequence continues at coordinate 55,133 of NZ_JAMYPA010000018.1, forward strand.
GGTCTCAGGAGCACCGAAGGCTCGCCTGTCAACAGATCGCGCAGAATGCCGCCAAGGGTTGCGGTGAGCATGCCGGTGACGATCGAAACTGCAGGTGACCCGGTGATCGTCAGCCCCTTGGCCGCGCCAATCACCGAAAATGCGGCAAGACCTATGGCGTCGAGCCAGAGCAGCAATTTGTAGCGCGACTCGAAACGATGTGCGCTGAAGAAGACGACGAGCGCCACCGCCGCACAGATTAGCACATAGTCGCGGTTTCCCACCCAGAACACGGGCACGTTGAGGATGACGTCGCGAAACGTTCCGCCCCCGATGCCGGCAACGCTAGCCAGAAACAGGTAACCGATAATGTCGAGCTGTTTGCGCGAGGCGGCCAGCGCACCGGTCGCCGCGAAGACGGCGACGCCGGCATAGTCGAGAAGCTCGATCGGGTTCATGGAGGGAATAATGAAATACCGAGTGGGGAATAGCGAGTGGCTCCTGCGAATCTGGATTGACTCCAGATAAATTAAATGATTGAATTGTTCATTCAATTATTTGGGTGGACGTCTATGTCCCCTCGCCGCTACAGCATGGCTTCCCGGACTGCCGCCTTCGCCAAGACGAGGCAGCGCATTCTCGACGCGACAATCAAGCTGCACACCCAGAACGGCATCTTTGGCACGACTTGGAAGGATATCGCTACGGAAGCCGATGTCGCCGTTGGCACCGTCTACAAGCATTTTCCTACTCTGGATGACTTGGTGCCGGCGTGCGGCGAATTGCTGATGGAGCGCCTGCGTCCTCCGTCGCCCGAAGCAGTGAGGGAGATAATCGGCGACGCGACCGATCCTGAAGAACGGCTACGCCGGGTCGCCAACGAGCTGTTCGCCTTCTACCAACGTGGCGGACGGCATCTCGAAAGCGACCTGCGCGAGCGCGAGCTTCCGGCCATGCGGGAATGGGAGGAATACCTGCGACACATGGTGGCCGGATTCGTGCGTGAGGCACTGGCGCACGACGGTCCGGGCGATGATGTCGTGCAGGCAATCAGCTTTCTATTCGACTTTCCGACGTTCAACGCCATGCGGATACGCGGTATGACGGTGGACCTCGCCGTCGAAACGGCAACGACAATGGCGCTCTGCTGGCTCAAAGGCAGAGGCCGGACGAGCACGTCTTGAGCGAACAGAATGCGGGAGGCGAAACAAAGGTCAGATGGCAAAGGGAGGAAGTCATGGACACGAATGTCGTTGAAATCACTGAATTTGCATTGAAGCCCGGATTCACCGAGCAGATGTTCCTGCAGACTAGGGATGAAGTGAATGACGAGGTGCGAAAGCTCAGGGGTTTCCTCAACCGTCGCCTGCTCAAATCCGCAGGCGGCTGGACGGAGATATTCGAATGGGCGGACATGGACAGCGCCAAGGCGGCCGGCGAGGTCTGGTCCTCCCTGCCCGGCATCAAAAACTATTGCTCGATGGTGAATTCCGCCTCGATCAAGGTCGGCTACCATTCTGTGGCGGCCGTGGCTGGCGGCGAAGCTGGCAGGAGCACTCCCCACGCCTTTTGCAGTCACGCCTTGGAAGGAGAGGCGCGCTGGTGGCTTGGCTCGCTAGCGGTGATCAAGGCGACAGCGGTCCAGACCGCGGGCCAGTTCACGCTGATCGAAGTGCTCGAGAGCGAAGGTGAGGCGCCGCTGCATGTGCACCATCGCGAGGACGAGTCATTCCTGGTGATGGAAGGCGAGATCGAGTTCGAGATCGGCGGTAAGGCGATTATGGCTGGACCCGGTTCGTTTCTCTTTGGGCCACGCGATGTGCCGCACCGCTATACGGTCAAGCGTGGGCCGGCCCGGATGCTGTTCTTCTTCACGCCTGGCGGTTTCGAGGAACTTCTGAGGGCGACCAGTGTGCCCACCGCCGACAGGCGCATTCCTCCGGACGGCGAAGGAATGCCGGACATGGAGACATTCCCCGACGTGGTCCGCCGCTATGGCTGTGAACTGCTGAGCTGAGGGCAGGAAAGCCTGCACGGCGAACTGTTTGATCGCCCTGAAATCGGATAGGTTGGGGGCGGTCGATCATCCCTCACGCTTTGATGGCGGTTGCTGGCTAACGGAGCCCTACTCCCAGTTCACGCATCCTTCTCAGCCTGCTCGTTCACCGGCCCCGGCTCCACCGGCGCTTCGCTTGCCACATGCTTGGGGCCGCCCTTGGCGACGCCGACCATGGCCGGCCGCAGCACGCGCTCGCCGATCGAATAGCCGGGCTGCACGACCTGGACGACCGTGTTGGCCGGCACGTCGGGATTGGGCACCTCGAACATCGCCTGGTGGAAATTCGGATCGAATTTCTCCCCCTCGGGCTCGAGCTTCTTCACGCCGTGGCGCTCCAGCGCCGACAGCATGGCGCGCTCGGTGATCTCGACGCCGTCGATCAGCGCCTTGAAGCCGGCATCACCCGACGCCTTGGCCTCCTCCGGGATGGCATCCAGCGCACGGCGCAGATTGTCTGATACCGACAGCATGTCGCGGGCAAAATTGGCGACCGCATAGGCGCGCGCATCGTGGACGTCTCGGGCGGTGCGGCGGCGCAAATTCTCCATGTCGGCCGCCACGCGCAGCGCGCGATCCTTCAGCTCTTCGTTTTCCTTCAGAAGCCGCACAAGCGCTTCATAGTCGCCGTCGACGCCGCCTTCCCTTGGCTCCGCGGCAGCCTCGGTCTTCTCGGCTTCATCGGGCGCGCGTTCGTCTTTTGCCTGGTCGCTCATCGCCGTTTCCCGTCATTTTCAAATGGTGTGGATTTGCGCCCGATATCGAGGTTTAGCGGCCAAAAATCAAGGGGCAAGCGATACTGCAGCCGCTGTTGCGGCTCGATGGCGGACGGCGCAAACCTTTCGATTTAATTCAAACTTTACCGTAACCGCCGGCTTTGCTTGCCAGGCTACTACAATGCGGGAACCATTCCTCCCTTGGAAGAGTTTCGAAGCCGACACAGGATTTTGAGATGATGCCCCGCAGGAACGGCGAAAAACGCAACGGGCTCGCCGCCGATATCCGGCGCCAGCTCGGCACCGAAGCGACCAAGCGCTTTCTGCGCACCTTGCCGGCCTTCCGCACCGAGTCCGATATTCCCGACCGTCTGAAGGAATTGCTCGACCGCCTGGACGGCGTGGAAGCCAAGGTGGTCGCAGGCGGGCGCCGTCGGTAGCGCGCCGTTGCCAGGGACGCGACCGGCAATTGTGGCCGGTTGCCATCGCGCGACGTTTACGCGCAGTAACTTTGCGTGATCTCCGTCTTGCGGCAGCGCCCTGCTCCGCCTATGTTTCATGATGAACATGATTTCCCCCGAAGCTGTGGCAAACAGCAAGCGCGCCTGGTTGAAAATCCTGTCGCGCTATAAAAAGCCCGACAGACGTCGCAGCGCTGTCGAACTCGCCATCACCCTCATCCCTTTCGCCACGTTATGGGCGCTGTCCTCGGCCGCCTATGCCTATGGCCATTGGTGGGGTCTGGTCCTCATCCTTCCGGCCGCCGGCTTTCTGGTGCGGATCTTTATGATCCAGCACGATTGCGGTCACGGCTCCTTCTTTGCCAATCGCTATGCCGACGACTGGATCGGCCGCGTCCTTGGCGTGCTGACGCTGACGCCCTACGATTGCTGGCGCCGCGCCCACGCAACCCATCACGCCAGCGCCGGCAATCTCGACGAGCGCGGCACCGGCGACATCAAGACACTGACCGTCGCCGAATACCGGCAACTGTCGTGGCGGGGCCGGCTCGCCTATCGCCTCTATCGCCATCCGCTGGTGATGTTCGGCCTTGGCCCGATATGGATTTTCATTTTCGAGCAGAGACTGCCCTTGGGCATGATGCGGGGCGGCCTCACCCCTTGGGTGTCGTCGATGTCCACCAACCTCGCCATCGCCGTCATCGCCGCTCTGCTCATCTGGTTCGTCGGCCCCGGCGCGTTCTTGGTCGTGCATCTGCCGATCGTCATTCTCGCCGGATCGGCCGGCATCTGGCTGTTCTACGTCCAGCATCAGTTCGAGGAAACGGAGTGGACAAAGGACTCCGAGTGGGAATTCCAGCACGCTGCCCTGCACGGCTCGTCCTATTACGACCTGCCGCCGGTTCTGAACTGGATCACCGGCAATATCGGCGTCCACCATGTGCACCACCTCTCGGCCAAAGTGCCGTGTTACCGGCTTCCGGAAGTGCTGAGGGACTATCCGGAGTTGCGTGAGATCGGCCGCGTCACGCTTCTCGACAGCCTGCGCTGCGTCAAGCTGGCGCTATGGGACGAGAGCCGCAGCAAGCTGGTCTCGTTCCGCGAAGCGCGGATGGCCGTGTAGACGCACCGCCGCACCTAAAGCGCGTCGCGCTCGACCGGCCTCATGCGACGCGCTTTAAGTTCTTGTTTATGCATGCCGTTATCGCAAAACCGCTGCACACTTTTGCGCGACATGCATTAGGGGCGCGGCGGCTCCAAATTCCGAGCTTAAGCCGCCTGGCGTTGGTCGCGCATCAGGATCTCTCCCTGGCGGATCTCGGTGCCCAGCACTTTCAGACATTCGCGCATGAAGGCGGCAAGGCCCGGCCAGCCCTTGGCCGACACCAGATTGCCGTCGACATGGGCACCGGTCGGCGCAACATCGATATAGATGCCCCCGGCCAGCGTGACTTCCGGCTCGCAATATTGCAGCGCCGCGACTTCCCTGCCGCGCACCACGCCGTCGACCGCGATCAGGATCTGCACGCCGTGGCAGATGGTGAAGATCGGCTTGCCGGCCTCATGGAAATGCCGCACCAGCGCCTGCACGCGCTTGTCGATGCGGATATATTCCGGCCCGCGCCCGCCCGCCGCGTAGACGGCGTCGTATTCGGCCGGGTTGACCTCGGAAAACGTCTTGTTGAGGATGTAGTCGTGGCCGAGCTTTTCCGTATAGGTCTGGTGGCCTTCGAAGTCGTGCAACGAGGTCTTCAGGATGTCGCCGGCCTTCTTGTCGGGGCAAACGACATGGACCGTATGGCCCACCGCATGCATGGCCTGTTCAAAGACGAAAATCTCGTATTCCTCGCTGAACTCGCCAACGAGCATCAATATCTTCTTGCCAGCCATACCCGGTTCCTCCCTTGTGGCCACATTTATTCGGATCGCGAAATAATGGAGCTATCCTAAGACGGGGACGGGCAAAATAAAAGATCGAATCGGCAATGTGGTCCGACCAGATCGTGCTTCTGGTCCCCTGGAGCAGATCAGCTGGCGCGCACCCGCCGCCAGGAATATTTCGGGCCTTTGGCCTCCGGCTTCACCGCCGGCTGGTAGAACAGCGGCAGTCCGCCGGTGCGGCCTTGCTCGAGCCGCTTCAGCAGCACCGGGTGCGAGATCTCGAATTCGTCGAAGCCGAGGCGCAGCATGTGCGGCAGCTGGTCGATAAGCACCTGCCCGGTGGCGCGCATGGCGCCGGTGAAATGGTAACGGCTGCGCAGCAATTCGCCCTTGGAGAACGAGCGGCCGTCATTGAACGCCGGGAAGGCCAGCGCCACCAGCGACAGCTGGTCGAGCAGGCCGGCGATCTTCTCGAGCTGATCGCCGGGCTGCAGCAGCACGCCGATGCGTTCCTTCGCCGACCGCCGCACCTCCCGATCGAGGCCGAGAAACACCTGCAGCGGCAGGATGAAGCGGCCATTGCCGACCAGCGCCTCGGCGCTTTCGGCATGAACCCACTCGTCCTCGCAAAAACCATTCGGCGTCCACAGCCGGGTGGCGTTTTCCGCTATCAATTCGCTCATCAAGAAATTCCCAAGTCCACAAGGTTCTAAAGTGCAAAACACCTCAGGGGGTGTTGAGATTCAGGTCAGGCCGAGCCGGAGCCGAAGGCGGGCGCGAAGCGACCAAACTGCGTGGCTTCCGAGAACCGGAGCGGAGCGTACTTTTGGGTACGTGAGCGCCGGAAGCGCAGGAAGCCGCCGTTTGCAGGCCGGCATCACCTGAATATCAATATATTCTAAAGTGAGGCATCGGTCAGCGACTTCTCCAGCCCCGACAAATGGATGCCGCATTCGGTCTTGGCGTGCCCGGCCCAGCGGCCACTGCGCGCGTCGTCGCCCGGCTGCACCGGCTGCGTGCAAGGGAAACAGCCGATCGACAGATAGCCATAGGCGACGAGCGGGTTTTCACGCAGCGCATGTGCGCGCATGTAGCTGGCCTGGTCTGATGTCGTCCAGTGCGCCAGCGGATTGATGCGGATGCGCGAGCCGACCGCCTCGAACACCGGAAGCGCTGCCCGGGTCGCGGCCTGGAAGCGCTTGCGTCCGGTGAACCAGGCGCGGAACGGCTCGACGCCGCGCGCCAGCGGCTCGACCTTGCGCACGTCGCAGCAGGCGTCGGTATCGGTCTCGTTCAGATTGCCGGTCGGGTCGATCCTTGCCAGCGCCGCATCGTCGGGCCTGATCACCCGGATATCGGTCAACCCGAAATCGGCGACCAGCGCGTCACGATAGCCGAGCGTTTCCTCGAAATGCTTGCCGGTGTCGAGAAAGATCACCGGCAGCGTGCGGTCGAACTCCGCGATCATGTGCAGCAGCACCGCCGAATCCGCGCCGAAGGACGAGACGGCGGCGATTTCGCCGTGAAAGAATTCCCGGGCCGACCGCTCGATAATCTCCAGCGGCTTTAGATGGCCATAGAGCGCGTCGAGACCCGCCGCTTCGGCGGCGATGCCGGCCTCGACGTCGATGATCCGGTCAAGCGGCCTTGGTTTCGCCAGCATAGAGCGCCTCCTTGAACGGCGCGGGACCGACACGGCGGTAGGCGTCGATAAATCTTTCGTTTCTGTCCAGCCGAAGCCCGAGATAGGTCTCGACGATCTGCTCGATGGCATCGGTGATCTCTTCCGAACTGAAGCCGCGGCCGATGATCTCGCCGACCGAGGTGTTCTCGTCGGCCGAGCCGCCGAGCGTCACCTGGTAGAGCTCGGCGCCTTTCTTCTCGACGCCGAGGATGCCGATATGGCCGACATGGTGATGGCCGCAGGCATTGATGCACCCGGAAATCTTCAGCTTCAATTCGCCGATCTCGCGCTGGCGCTCCAGCGAGGCGAAGCGCCGCGAGATTTCCTGTGCCACGGGAATCGAACGCGCTGTCGCCAGCGCGCAATAATCGAGGCCGGGGCAGGAGATGATGTCGCTGATCAGGTTGGAATTGGCCGTCGCCAGCCCGATATCGACAAGCGCGTCATAGACCGCCTTGAGGTCGGCACGCGCGACATGCGGCAGGATCAGGTTCTGCTCGTGACTGACGCGCAGCTCGTCGAAGGAATATTTTTCGGCAATGTCTGCGACCGCTTCCATCTGGCTGTCGGAGGCGTCGCCGGGCGTCTCGCCAATGCCCTTGAGCGAGATGGTCACCGCCGCGTAGTCGGGATGGCGATGGGTGACCACATTCTGGTCCAGCCATTCGGAAAAGCTCTTCGAGTCGAGCCGGGCAAGCTTGACCGCCTCGTCGCCTTCCGGCCGATCGACAAGCGCCGGCGGCGCGAAATAGGCGTCGATGGCGCGGATGTCTTCTTCCGGCAGCCTCAGCTCGGCGTCCTTCAACTCCTGCCATTCGGCCTCGACCTGGCGGGTGATCTCCTCGACGCCGGTCTCGTGGACCAGGATCTTGATGCGCGCCTTGAACTTGTTGTCGCGACGGCCGTAGAGGTTGTAAACGCGCAGGATCGCCGTGCAGTAGGACAACAGATCCGCTTCGGGCAGGAAGTCGCGGATCTTCTTGGCCACCATCGGCGTGCGGCCCTGGCCGCCGCCGACATAGACGGCGAAACCAAGCTCGCCGGCGGCGTTCTTCTTCAGATGCAGGCCGATGTCATGCGTCTGGATGGCGGCGCGGTCGCGCTCGGCGCCGGTCACCGCGATCTTGAATTTTCGCGGCAGGAACGAAAACTCCGGATGCACCGACGACCATTGCCGCAGGATTTCGGCATAGGGGCGCGGATCGGCAACCTCGTCGGCGGCGGCGCCGGCGAAGTGGTCGGCGGTGACGTTGCGAATGCAGTTGCCACTGGTCTGGATGGCGTGCATCTCGACGCTTGCCAGGTCCGCCAGGATCGCCGGGATGTCCGACAACGCCGGCCAGTTGAACTGGATGTTCTGGCGGGTCGTGAAATGCCCATAACCCTTGTCGTATTTGCGTGCGATGTGGCCGAGCATACGCAGTTGCTTGCTGTTCAGCGTGCCGTAGGGCACGGCGATGCGCAGCATATAGGCATGCAGCTGTAGATAGACGCCGTTCATCAGCCGAAGCGGCCGGAACTGGTCCTCGGTGATCTCGCCGGCAAGCCGCCGTGCGACCTGGTCGCTGAACTCGGCGACGCGGGCCTTGACGAAATCGTGGTCGAACTCATCGTAACGGTACATTTTCAGGTCTTTCCGGGCGCGTCCGCCCGTTATTTTCTTCGTTCGAGCACGATCGGGATCATGCTTGTGTCATCTATGCCGCGCGTGCGGCCTGCGGACGGGCCTGCTTGCCCAGATCGTGGCGGGTGGTCGGGCCGGCGGCACGGATCTTTTCGCGCAGCCGGACCGCCTCGACAGTGCCGTTGACCACAGTCACGTCGATCAGATTGACGTCGACCACCTCGTTGTCGGCGGAGGCCTTGGCGCCGATCGCCTCCAGCCGGTCCTCGGCCGCCTTGTCATGGGCGATGTCGGCATGGTCGATGATCTCGGCCCAGCCGCCATTGGCGTACCAGACGGCTATGCCGTCGGCGAGACGGTTCGCGGTCAGCACTTTCATTGGTTCACTCCTTCCGCGGCAGCACGGGCCACGCTGTCCTGCCTGTGTGCGGCCAGCGGCTCGGACCGTTCGAAATTGGCGCCGGCGACGGCGTCGCCGATGATCGTCATCACCGGGCCGCTGAGGTCGGCGCGCGCCTCCAGCGACGGCAGGTCGGCGAGCGTGCCGTGGAAACGGCGGCGGTTGGCAAGACTGGCATTCTCGACCACGGCGACGGCCGTGTCCGGCGACAGGCCGGCTTCGATCAGCCGGCCGGCGACCTCGGCGGCGACCGAGCGCCCCATATAGACGGCGACCGTCGCGCCCGAAATGGCGAGCTTTGCCCAATCGGGCAGCGAATTTCCCTTGAGGTCGTGGCCGGTGGTGAACACCATCGACGACGACACGCCGCGCAGCGTCAGCGGCAGTTCGAAATCGGCGGCGGCGGCGAAGGCCGCGGTGACGCCCGGAACCACTTCGTAGGCGACGCCGGCATCGCGAAGTGCCGCCATCTCCTCGCCGGCCCGGCCGAACACCAGCGGGTCGCCGGACTTCAGCCGCACGACGCGCTTGCCGGCGTGGCCAAGCTCGACCAGCAGCGCATTGATCTCGGCCTGGCTCTTGGAATGGCAGCCCTTGCGCTTGCCGACCGGCAGGCGTTCGGCATCGCGGCGGCCCATGGCGACGATGGCCTCCGGCACCAGCGCGTCATGGACGATCACGTCGGCTTCCATCAGCAGGCGATGGGCGCGCAGCGTCAAAAGGTCCTCGGCGCCGGGACCGGCGCCTACAAGCGCGATATGGCCCGATGCCGGTTCGTTCGAAAGCAACAGGCCGACGGCGGCATCATGCGCCTGCGAAAGCTCGCCGGCCTCCACGGCACGGGCCGGCGCGCCGCCAAAGAAATCGCTCCAGAAGCGGCGGCGGGCATTGCCCTTCGGCAGCAGCTTTTCGGCGGCGCCGCGAAACGACGCGGCAAGTGCCGCGAGCGGCCCGAGCGAGGGCGACAGCATGCGGTCGATGCGGCTGCGCAGCATCTGCGCAAGCACCGGGCCGGCACCTTCCGTGCCGATGGCAATGGCGACCGGCGCGCGGTTGACCAGTGCCGGCGTGAAGAAATCGCAGAGCTCCGGCCGGTCGACGGCATTGACCGGAATGCCCAGCCGGCGCGCATCCCCGGCAACGCGGCGGTCGAGCGCCTCATCGCCGCTGGCGGCAAACACCATCACCGCACCATTGAGATGTGCTGCATTATAGGCGTCGGCAATGTGGGTGGCGCCCGTCTCGGCGATGCAGGCCAGCAGATCGGCGCTTGCGGCATCGCTGACGATGCGCAGCACAGCGCTCGACTGAGCGAGCAGCCGCGCCTTGGCCAGCGCTTCCTCGCCGCCGCCGACGATGGCGACGGCTTCGCCCTCGACCCGCATGAAGACGGGAAAGGCATTGAGCTTAGGCTTGGCTTGCGGCATGACGAGCGGAATCCTGGAACCGTTTGCCAGTTCTACGCGGGGGCGCGAAAAACCAGAAGGCACCCACTCGCGCATCGCTTCGTAGCAGGCAATCTCTTTTCTGCAAGCATAACGGCCAAGAGAAAAATATTCCACATTCAGATGCGGAGCGGATTGAAGCTGCTGTTGCGGCCCTTGATCCGCTGCCTTTCTAGCGGCTTGCCGAGCCAGCCACAAAACAGATTTTTCCAATTTCTACCAATTTAGTAGATTAAAGGCGCCGCATGCCAGCCGAGCCATCAAAGACAGCCTGGCGCTCTCGCCGGCTCCTGTCGGAGATACCGGGTCCGAGTACCGGAACATTCACGCCTCGGCACGCGTTTGCTCTATAGGGCCAAGCCCGGTCATGCCCCTGCGGCAAAGGCCCGGCTATGGGCTTGAAAAATCAAAAAGGAGCGCCCCATGAGCAACGTCAGACTGAAACGCGGACTGTGGATCGTGGTGGCAGATGGCGAAAAGGCGCTGTTCCTCGAGAACCGTGGAGACGTCCAATATCCCGACCTTCAGGTCGTGCACGAGATGGAGCAGGAAAATCCGGCAACCCGAGAGCAAGGCACGGACCGCCCCGGCCGCTACAGCGACGGCCCTTCCGTCCACCGCAGTGCGGTCGAGGACACCGATTGGCACCGCCTCGGCAAGGAGCGTTTTGCCGACGAGATTGCCGACCGGCTCTACAAGCTCGCGCATCGCGGCACCTTCAAGGAGATCGTGCTGATCGCACCGCCGCCAGTGCTGGGCGACATGCGCCGGAAACTGCACAAGGAGGTCACCGACAAGATAACGGCCGAAATTCCAAAGACGCTGACCAACCACAGCATACCCGATATCGAGAGCCTGCTGCAGGCGACCTGATCGGGCATCGGCGGTGCGTACATTCCTTATTGATCGTGAGGCTGAAGCAGCCCAGGGCAATCGCATCAGGTTTGTGCTGCCCCTCACCCTTACCCATTCCGGGGCGAGCCGCTTGTCTCGCCCGTCCTTCGGCCCCCCGTGAAAGACGGGGAGAGGGGGTTGCCAGCGTTGCGTCCAAGCCCCTTCTCCCTGTCACTTACGGGGAGAAGGTGCCGGTAGGCGGATGAGGGGCAGCGTTCCGCCCTCCCACCCCGACGCAAGGGTGAGGAGAGAAACACAAGGCGGCACGTTCACCCTCCAAGCCTCGCTCCGGAAGATGTCGAAATGGGCCTCCTTCGCCACGTTCCAATCGGTTCAAAGCTGACCGGGGGCCGGATCACGGCGACAAAACGTACTGTCGGTCGGGATGCGCCAGCATCGTCATTGACCGTCGAGCATCACGGCCATGCAGATGGTGTCGACATAGCGACCATCAATGCAAACGCTACGCCTGAGGACACCTTCCGTAACGAAACCAGTTTTCTCATACAGCGTTATGGCCCGGCTATTATCGGCGTGCACCGAGAGTTCAACGCGAACGAAGTTTTCTTGCCGAGCCTTTTCTAAGGCGGCGGTGATAAGGCGACGGCCCAATCCTTGTCCACGATAATCGGGTATGATTCCTATCGCTAAACTTCCGCGATGAGCGTGAGATGGAAAGAAATGGCGGGTGATGTCGCACCATCCCACAACGCGGTCTCCTTCCGTCGCCACGATATGCGGGTTTCGCTGCTTAATCATATTCAAAACGAAATCGCGTGTCTCAGGAAGCGGGAACGCTTCAAGCATGGTCAGGTATTTTCGCTCCCGCGCGACAACGTCGAGAGCCGCATGGAAACTCTCAATGTGCTCTGCGGCTGTATTGGCGATTTCAACCATACTTCCTCCAAGGTTCTCCGCTTTCCCAAAGTCTTTGTCGAAGATTGTCTCATCCGCAAGCGCCCGGCTTCAAAAACGCCTGTGGCGCAGTAGGAGGCTGCCACGATCTGACAGGACACGGGTTGGCGAATCGTGCCTGATGCGTCGCACCCATCTTCCATCCCGAGGACCGCTTCGGTCTGCTAACGGATGAATCCCAGTTCTATCAATGCACAATTAGCAGCGTCTGCCTGCGCGAACGGGATAAGCCCTTTTCCGTATCAATCGCCTGCCTAGAGCAGGCCGCGCCGGGTGGCAACGCTTACCGGCTCTTTGCCTTTTGCTTCTTTGCCATCGATTTCATGGGGATTGCGGGTTGTCTCGCGACTGTCCGAGCCCCCATACTGCCGAGGCGGCGGCTTTCGGGCGGCGCACGTCCGACATGGCAATTCCTGAAGGCGCTCCATAGACAATGCCGCATGACACGCCCCTTATCGCCACCATCGTTGCCGGTCTGGGGCTGGCTTTCGTCTTCGGCGCACTTGCCAACCGTTTTCGCGTGCCGCCGCTGGTAGGCTATCTCATCGCCGGCGTTCTGGTTGGACCGAACACGCCGGGTTTCGTTGCCGATGCCGGCCTCGCCAATGAACTGGCCGAGATCGGCGTCATCCTGCTGATGTTCGGCGTCGGCCTGCATTTCTCGCTGAAGGACCTGTTGTCGGTCCGCGCCATCGCCGTGCCCGGCGCCATCGTGCAGATCGGCTTCGCGACAGCCCTTGGCGCCGGCCTCGCCTGGATGCTCGGCTGGTCGATGGGCGCCGGGCTGGTCTTCGGCCTGGCGCTTTCCGTGGCCTCGACCGTGGTGCTGTTGCGCGCGCTGCAGGAGCGGCGGCTGATCGAGACCGAGCGTGGCCGCATCGCTGTCGGCTGGCTGATCGTCGAGGATCTGGCGATGGTGCTGGCGCTGGTGCTTTTGCCGGCATTGGCCGGCGTGCTCGGCGGCCAGGAGCAGGTGGGGGTGCACTCCGGCGGTCTGCTGTCGCTGCCGGCGAGCTACGGCGTCTGGGGCGTCGTCGGCATCACACTGGCCAAGGTCGCGGCCTTTGTCGTGGTCATGCTGGTGGTCGGCCGCCGGCTTATCCCCTGGATCCTGCACTACGTCGCCCATACCGGATCGCGCGAACTGTTCCGGCTGGCGGTGCTTGCGATTGCGCTTGGCGTCGCCTTCGGCGCGGCCAAGCTGTTCGGCGTGTCGCTGGCTCTCGGCGCTTTCTTCGCCGGCATGATCATGAGCGAATCCGAGCTCAGCCATCGGGCGGCCGAGGAATCGCTGCCGCTGCGCGACGCCTTTTCCGTGCTGTTCTTCGTTTCGGTCGGCATGCTGTTCGACCCGTTCAGCCTGATCAGCAATGGCTGGCCGATCCTGGCGACGCTGGCCATCATCGTTATCGGCAAGTCGCTGGCAGCCTTCGTCATCGTCGTCGTTTTCCGCTATCCGGTCGCAACGGCATTGATGATTTCGGCAAGCCTTGCCCAGATCGGCGAATTCTCGTTCATCCTGGCCGAACTCGGCGTCGGGCTGAAACTGCTGCCCGAACAAGGCCGCGACCTCATCCTCGCCGGCGCCATCCTGTCGATCGTCCTCAATCCGCTGATGTTTCTTGCCGCCGACCGGATGAAACCCTGGCTGGAAGCACGCGCCGGCAGGACGGCGCCGTCCGGCGAAGCAAGGCCGATCGGCCCGGCGACCGAACCCGGCCAGGTGGCTTCGGTCGCGGCGCCCGCGAAGGAGGATGGCCCGCCGCCCAGGACGAGGCTGACCGGCCACACCATCCTGATCGGCTACGGCCGCGTCGGCAGCCTCGTCGGCGCGTCGCTGAAGCAGGCCGCCCTGCCCTTCCTCGTCATCGAGGATGCCGACAAGACGTTGGCGAAGCTCAAGGCCGAAGGCGTCGAAACCGTGGCCGGCAACGCGGCGAATGGCGACGTGTTCGCCGCATCCAATGCCGAGGGCGCGAAGCGGCTGATCCTGGCCATCCCCAACGCCTTCGAGGCCGGGCAGGTCGTGCTGCGCGCCCGCGCCGCCAATCAGACAATCGAGATCATCGCCCGCGCCCATTCCGATGCCGAGGTCGAGCACCTCAAGGGCCTTGGTGCCGACACCGTCATCATGGGTGAACGCGAGATCGCCCGCGGGATCGTCGAGGAGGTTTTGGCAGCACCGAAAGCGCCCACGGCAGCCTAAGCCTGCGCTGCCCCGCCAGCGTAGCGGTCAAGCCCCTTCTCCCCGTTCTTCACGGGGAGAAGGTCCCGGCAGGGGGATGAGGGGCAGCGTCAACGATTGATCAAAACCAACCGCTCAAACGTGCTGGCCGCCGTTGATGTGGATTTCTGAGCCGGTCACGTAGGACGCCTGCTGCGAGCACAGGAAGAAGATGATGTCGGCGACTTCCGCGGTGGTGCCGAGCCGCCTCAGCGGAATGGTCTCGACGATTTTTTCCGTGCCCGGCGACAGGATCGCGGTGTCGATCTCGCCCGGCGCAATGGCGTTGACGCGAATGCCGTGCGGACCGAAATCATGCGCCATCTCGCGCGTCAGCGAGCCGAGTGCCGCCTTCGAGGTCGCGTAGGCGGTGCCGGCGAAAGGATGCACGCGGGTGCCGGCGATCGAGGTGACGTTGACGATCGAACCCTTGGCTGACGCCAGCTCCTTGAACAGGCCCCGCGCCAGCATGATCGGCGCGAAGAAATTCACCTGGAAGACGTCGCGCCAGACATGCATCGGCGTGTCGATCGAGTTCATGCGGCTGTTGCCGTCCTTGAGCTTCGGCGAGATGCCGGCATTGTTGACCAGCGCGTGCAACTGCCCGCCATGGGCCTCGAGCCGGTGGCGGATCTCGGAGATGGCGATGCCGACATCTTCCTGGTCGGCGAGATCGACCTTGATGTGGTCTTCCGGGCCGGCCGGCCACGGGCAGTCCTCGGCAAAGGCCTGGCGCGAGCAGGTGATGACGCGCCAGCCTTCGCGTGAAAAGCGCTTGACCGTGGCATGGCCGATGCCACGGCTGGCGCCGGTCAGCACGATGGTTTTTCTGGTGTCGGGTTCAGCCATGTCGCGTCTCCAAGCGGGAGATGTAGCGGAACGCGGCAGCGGTGGCGAGGGGCCTGTCGTTCAGCCGCCTGTCAGAATGTCCAGGATCGAGGTCTGCCGCTTCTTGACCGGGCCGCCGACATTGCCGGGCGGCACCGGATGCTTGATCGATCCGGTTGTGCCGTCGACACCCGGCATGGCCAAGCCGCCGGCATCGACCGTCTCGGCGGGACGCACGGGACGCGAAGCGGGCTGCGTAGCTGCCGCAGGCGGCGCCGATTGGCCAACGGACGCGACCGGCGCCGGCGGTGCCGTGTCGGCCGGTATCTCGTCCGGGACGACGGTGTCGGGCGGCGTCGATTTCCAGGTTCCGGGCAGCGGCCGCACCGGCACGCCCTCATGCGCGGCGACCATGAACTCGTGCCAGGCCTGCGCGGGCAAGGCGCCGCCGGTGACCTTCTTCATCGCGCTGCCGTCATCATTGCCGAACCAGACGCCGGTGGTGAGGTTGGCGGTATAGCCGATGAACCAGGCGTCGCGCGAGTTCTGGCTGGTGCCGGTCTTGCCGGCGGCCGGCCAGGCGAACGCCGCCTTCCTGGCAGTGCCGATCTCGACCGTGCCGGTCATCATCGAATTCATCATGCCGACAATGTCGGCCTTGACGACGCGCGGCGCGCCGCCGCCATTGTTTTCGTAGAGCACCTTGCCGTCGCTTGTCGTGACGCGGTGGATGAAATGGATGTCCGGCTTATAACCGCCATTGGCGAAGGGAACATAGGCCGACGTCAGTTCCAGCGGCGTCACTTCCGAGGTGCCGAGCGCGATCGAGGTGTTGGCCGTCAGCTCGGACTGGATGCCCATGCGGTGCGCTGCCTCGACCACCGCATTCGGCCCGACTTCCATGGTCAGCTGCGCGGCGACCGAGTTCAGCGACTTTGCCAGCGCCGTCGCCAGCGTCACCTTGCCGAAATATTTGCCGCCGTAATTGTCGGGCGTCCAGTTGCCGATCTTGATCGGCGCGTCGTTGCGCACGCTGTCGGGCGTACGGCCGGATTCCAGCGCCGCCATATAGACGAACGGCTTGAACGCCGAACCCGGCTGGCGGCGCGCCTCCGAGGCGCGGTCGAACTGGCTGGTCGAATAATCATAGCCGCCGACCATGGCGCGCACCGCGCCGGAATTGTCGATCGACACCAGCGCGCCCTGGCTGACATTGAGCTTCTTGCCGCTCTGGTCGATCAGCCTCCGGATCGATTGCTCGGCGAGCTTCTGCAGCGTCAGGTCGACGGTCGTGTCGACGACGATGTCGCGACGCACGTCGCCGATCAGGTCGGGCAGTTCTTCCATGATCGTGTCGGCGACATAGTTTTCCGAGCCGGTCCAGTAGGACGGCGCGCGTGTCGCCGGCGCGCTCATCGCCGTGGTCATCTCCTTGGCGCTGATCTTGCCCTCGTCGCGCATCGCGGCGAGCACCAGCTGCGAACGCTGTTCGGCCGCCTTCGGGTCGCGTGCCGGCGACAGCCGCGACGGCGCCTTGAGCAGGCCGGCGAGAAGTGCCGCCTCCGACAGCGTGACATCGCGCGCACTCTTGCCGAAATAGCGGCGCGAGGCCGCTTCGACGCCATAGGCGCCGGAGCCGAAATAAACCCGGTTGAGGTACATTTCGAGGATCTGGTCCTTCGTGTGCTTGTGCTCCAGCCACAGCGCCAAAAGCACTTCCTGCACCTTGCGTTCCAGCGTGCGGTCCGGTGTCAGGAACAGGTTCTTGGCCAGCTGCTGGGTCAGCGTCGAACCGCCCTGCGAAAAATGCCCGCCGAGCACATTGGTCACCATGGCCCGGGACAGGCCGATCGGATCGATGCCGAAATGCGAATAGAAGCGGCGGTCTTCGATGGCGATCACGGCCTCGGGAATGTAGGGCGACATTTCGTGCAGGCCGACGGCTTCGCCGCCGCTCATGCCGCGATTGCCAAGCAGCTGGCCGTCGACCGAGACGATCTTGATGTTGGGGGCGCGGTCTGGAATGGCCCAGGTGGTGGCCGCCGGCATTTTCGCGCCGTAATAGACGACGATGCCGGCAGTGGCGATACCGCCCCAGATGGCCAGCACGAAGCACCAGTAGAACAGCCGGCCAAGCACGCCGAACGCGCCGCGCCGGCCTTTGCCGCGCCCGCCGCGTGACGGCTTGGCCTTGGACGATTTGCGCTTTGCAGCGGCTTTGCGGTTGCTCGGCACGACGCGGTCCTCCTCGCTCACCGAAAAACCGGCCGAGGATCTCGCCCCCGGCGATGCCTCGAAGCTGGGCTCGATGCGGCTGTCTTTCCGGTTCGCCATGCGCTGTGCTGTCTTCCCATGCCTATGGCGTTCGGGTTGAAGACTAGATGCGGCGATTTAAGGGCGGGTTAAGTCGGGAAAAATCGAAGTAAACTGTATTCAATCACTTGCGAAGCACGCGCGGCCCGCGACAGCGCCAAAGCCGAAACGAAAAACCCGCCTCGGCAGGCGGGTCGTTGGCGCCAATGAGCACCATAGTGGAATTAGTAGCATAGCTGCCGGCACAAAGCAAGAACAAAATACGCTTCGCCTCAGAATAATCACTTCAGGTCGGCGGTTGCGACAACCCTCAGTCGTCCGCGTCCGGGTCGTCGGAGGCCGGCCGCCAGCTGATCGGTTCGATCTTCTTTTGCGTATGGCCGTCCGTATAGACCCACCAGCCGGCGTCGCTTTCGTCCCAGTCGCCGCCGGCCGCCTTCAGCCGGTCGAGCGAACGGTATTGCGCGATGCTTTCGTTCATCACGCCGTCGCTGTCCTGCCAGTAGACGGTGACCTTGGAGCCGTCCTTGGGTGCCGTTTCGATCGGTTTTCGCGCAGCCATTTCCATTCCTCCCGGCCGATGGCGTTAAAGTGCCAGAGGGCCATCAGCTGTGGGCGAAGATATCCTCCTCACCCCAGCCCATTAGGTCGAGTTTCGCACGCGTCGGCAGGAAGCGGAAGCAGGCATCGGCCTCCCTGGTCCGGTTGTCGCGCGCCAGCCGCGCGCTCAGCACGTCGCGCAGCCGGTGCAAATAGAGCACGTCGGAGGCGGCATATTCGAGCTGCTCGGGCGACAGCGTCTCGGCCGCCCAGTCCGAGGATTGCTGCGCCTTCGACAGGCCGACCCCGAGAAGCTCGAAGCAGATGTCCTTCAGCCCGTGCCGGTCGGTGTAGGTGCGCGTCAGCCGCGACGCGATCTTGGTGCAGAACACCGGCTCCGGCATGACGCCAAAGGCGTTGTAGAGCACGGCGAGATCGAAGCGGCCGTAGTGAAAGAGCTTGGTGATGCTGCGATTCTTCAGCAGGCTGACGAGGTTCGGCGCCTTCCTCTGGCCGGGCGCGATCTGGATGACGTCGGCCGAGCCGTCGCCCGGTGAGATCTGCACGACGCAGAGCCGGTCGCGATGCGGGTTCAGCCCCAGCGTCTCGGTGTCGATAGCGACCGCCCCGACATCGTAATGCAGCAGGCCGGGCAAATCGTTTTTGTGGAAACGTATGTCGCTCATCGTCTTCTCCGGTCGCGGCCCCGTGCACCGATGCGCGACGGGCCGTGCCCGTCCTTGCCGTGATCCGGTGAAAAATCAACACAAAGTTGATTGTGACGCAATTTCAGCGTGTCAGCGCCTCGAGAATGCGCGCCCAGGAGCGCTGGCCCTTGTGGAAGGAGCTCATCTCGTACTTCTCGTTCGGTGAGTGGATGCGGTCATCGTCGAGGCCGAAACCGACCAGCAGCGATTCCATGCCGAGATAGGTCTGGAAATCGCCGACCACCGGGATCGAGCCGCCGCTGCCGGTCACCACCGCCGGCTTCGGCCACTCGTCGGACAGCGCCTGCTTGGCCTTGGCGAGAAAGGGCGAGTCGTAGGAAAGCTGGATCGCCGGCGAGGCGCCATGCGGGTGGAATTCGACCGAGCAGTCGGCCGGAACGCGCTGCCTGACGAATGCCTGGAAGGCGGCGCGGATTTTTGCCGGATCCTGTTTGCGAACGAGGCGGAAGGAGACTTTTGCCGAGGCTTGCGCGGCGATCACCGTCTTGAAGCCCTTGCCGGTATAGCCGCCGATGATGCCGTTGAACTCGGCCGTCGGGCGCGCCCAGGTCAGTTCGAGCACCGAGCGGCCCTTTTCGCCGGACGGAATCGACAGGCCGATCGGGCCGAGGAAGGTCTCGGCGGTCTCGCCCAGCGACAGCCACGACTGCAATATCTGCGAGGGCGTTTCCTCGACGCCGTCATAGAAACCCGGAATGGTGACGTGACCATCCTCATCGTGGATGTCGGCCAGGATTTTTGCCAGGATGCGGATCGGATTGGCGGCCGCACCGCCATAGAGCCCGGAATGCAGGTCGCGGTCGGCGGCCGTCACCGTGATCTCCTCGCCGACCAGCCCGCGCAGCGAGACGCAGATCGACGGCGTATCGCGGTCCCACATGCCGGTGTCGCAGACCAGCGCGAAATCGGCCTTGAGCTCGTCCGCATTCGCCTCGAGAAACGGTTTCAGCGACGGCGATCCGGACTCCTCCTCGCCCTCGAACAGGATCGTGATCCGGCACGGCAATCCGCCATGCACCTGTTTCCACGCGCGACAAGCCTCGACGAAGGTCATCAGCTGACCCTTGTCGTCGGCCGCGCCGCGGCCGGTGATCACCTTGTGGCCGGGCTCGATCTCCTTGACCGCCGGCGCGAACGGGTCGCTTTCCCACAACTCGATCGGATCGATCGGCTGCACGTCGTAATGGCCGTAAAACAACAGATGCGGCGCGCCGGCTGGCCCGTCGTGATGCGCGGCCACCATCGGATGCCCTGGCGTGTCGCGCACGCTGGCGTCGAAGCCGATCAACTTGAGCTCGGCGACCAGCCATTCGGCGGCCTTGCGGCAGTCGGCCGCGTAGTCCGGATCGGTGGAGATCGACTTGATACTGAGCAGGCCGAACAGGCGTTCCAGGCTCTGGTCGAAGTTCTTGTCGAGGCGGTCGAGGACAGGGGAAACTGCGGACATAGGCGGGCCTTTCGATTCTGGCGGCGAATCTAGAGCCCATGCGGCCAAACGGAAAGCCCGCGAACGTTGGGCCACGGGCAGGATCGGGTCGAAAGGCAAAAAAATGCCGCCGTGGTGGAGGGGGAACCACGGCGGCCTTACTCGAAACGATGCGGCAGCCCGGAGAGGGGGGATAGGCTGCCGCAAGTGTCCGGGATAGGCGGGGGACGGGCCTTGCTCCGGACTTCGGCGAAAACTGCCGATAGCGTTTATCTGTGTCTGCGAACGTGGCGATTCAAGGGCACAAAAATTACACTTTTGTAACATAGGCGTGAGCGAACAAAGTTCCGGCCAAGCCGCCAGGCCGGCCAAGCTCACACGCCATTTGTCAGGGTGTTGCCGGAACCCTTGGCGCAAGCCGCCTTTGGCATGGACCGCGGCGCTGCGCCGCGCTATCCCTCGTGCCATGAAAAAAGGCGATCATCTCTTCCTTGTCGACGGCTCCGGCTACATCTTCCGTGCCTATCACGCGCTCCCGCCACTTTCCCGCAAGTCCGACGGGCTGCCGACCAGTGCCGTGCTCGGCTTCTGCAACATGGTCTGGAAGCTGACCCAGGACGCCCGCAACACCGATGTCGGCATCGTGCCGACGCATTTCGCCGTGATTTTCGATTATTCGTCGAAGACCTTCCGCAACGACCTCTACCCCGAATACAAGGCCAACCGCTCGGCGCCGCCGGAAGATTTGATCCCGCAATTCGGCCTGATCCGCCAGGCGACCAGGGCCTTCAACCTGCCATGCCTTGAGACGGAAGGCTACGAGGCCGATGACCTGATCGCCACCTATTGCCGGCTTGCCTGCGAAGCCGGCGCCGACACCACCATCATCTCTTCCGACAAGGATCTGATGCAACTGGTCGGCCCAACGGTTGCCATGTACGACCCGATGAAGGACCGCCAGATCGGCGTTCCCGAGGTGATCGAGAAATGGGGCGTGCCGCCGCAGAAGATGATCGACCTGCAGGCGCTGACCGGCGATTCGGTCGACAATGTGCCGGGCGTGCCCGGCATCGGGCCGAAGACGGCGGCGCAATTGCTCGAACAGTTCGGCGACCTCGATACGCTGCTCGCCCGCGCCGGCGAGATCAAACAGGACAAGCGGCGCGAATCGATCATCGCCAATGCCGACAAGGCGCGCATCTCGCGTGACCTGGTGACGCTGAAGAACGACGTGCCGGTGACCGAGGGGCTCGACGAGTTCGTGTTGCACGCGCCGGACGGCCCCAGGCTGATCGGCCTTCTCAAGACCATGGAATTCTCGACGCTGACCCGCCGCGTGGCCGAAGCGACGGGAACCGACGCGGGCGACGTTGCGGCCACTCCCGTCACAATAGAGCGTGCCGATACCGCGCATGGCCCCGATATGGGTTTTGGGCTGCCCGCGGCCGCCGAGAGCGCACCGCCGTCGGACGAAGCGGCACTCGAAGCCCCGGCCGCAGCCAGGCAAGGCGACACCCCATCCCTGCTTTCGGCGCTTCGCCTGGAGGCTGCCACCGCCCGCAAGATCGACACCAGCGCCTACGCCTGCATCCGCGACGCCGCGACGCTGAAGGTCTGGATCGCCGAGGCGATGGAGAGAGGCATCGTCGCGTTCGACGTTAAGGCCTCCTCGCCCGATCCGATGCGGGCCGAACTGATCGGCCTTGCCATGGCCGTCGCGCCTGGCCATGCCGCCTACGTGCCGCTTGCCCATAAAAACGGCAATGGCGACCTGCTCGGCGGCGGCGCGGTCGACAACCAGATCTCGATCCGCGACGCACTAGCGTTGCTCAAGCCGCTGCTCGAGGACAAATCTGTCCTCAAGATCGTGCACGACATGAAATACCGCCTCGTCGTCATGAGCCGTCATGGCATCGAGATCGGCCCCTATGACGACACCATGCTGATCTCCTACGTGCTCGAGGCCGGCACCCATGGTGGCCATGGCCTGGAGGCGCTGGCCGATAAATGGCTCGGCCACGCGACCATTCCGCTGAAGGAACTGGCCGGTTCGGGAAGAAACTTCGTCGGCCTCGATCAGGCCGACCTCGGCAAGGCGACGGCTTACGGCGCCGAGCACGCCGACGTCGCGCTCAGGCTCTGGCAGGTGCTGAAGCCACGCCTTGCCGCCAAGGGCCTGGTCTCGGTCTATGAACGGCTGGAACGGCCGCTGGTGCCAGTCCTGGCACGGATGGAACAACGCGGCATCTCCGTCGACCGGCAGATCCTGTCGCGGCTCTCCGGCGAACTGGCACAAGGTGCGGCGCGGCTCGAGGACGAGATCTACCAGCTGGTCGGCGAGCGCATCAACATCGGCTCGCCAAAACAGCTCGGCGACATCCTGTTCGGCAGGATGGGCCTGCCCGGCGGTTCGAAAACCAAGACCGGCCAATGGTCGACCTCGGCGCAGCTTCTCGAAGACCTCGCTGCCGAAGGCCACGAATTGCCGCGCAAGATCGTCGATTGGCGCCAGCTGACCAAGCTGAAATCGACCTATACCGATGCCCTGCCCGGCTTCATCCATCCCGACACCAAGCGCGTCCACACCTCCTACGCGCTTGCCGCGACGACGACCGGCCGGCTATCGTCCTCCGACCCCAATCTGCAGAACATTCCGGTGCGCACCGTCGAGGGCCGAAAGATCAGGACGGCCTTCATCGCCGACAAGGGCAACAAGCTGGTTTCCGCCGACTACAGCCAGATCGAATTGCGCGTGCTCGCCCATGTCGCCGAAATCCCGCAGCTCAAGCAGGCCTTCGCCGACGGCGCCGACATCCACGCCATCACCGCCTCGGAAATGTTCAACGTGCCGGTCGAGGGCATGCCTTCGGAAGTGCGCCGCCGTGCCAAGGCGATCAATTTCGGCATCATCTACGGCATTTCCGCCTTTGGCCTCGCCAACCAGCTGTCGATCGCACGCGAAGAAGCCGGTGACTACATCAAGAAATATTTCGAGCGCTTCCCCGGCATCCGCGACTATATCGACGCCACCAAGGCCTATGCGCGCGAGCACGGCTTCGTCGAGACCATCTTCGGCCGCCGCATCCACTACCCGGAGATCAGATCGTCAAACCCCTCGATCCGGGCGTTCAACGAGCGCGCCTCGATCAACGCACGCCTGCAGGGCACCGCCGCCGATATCATCCGCCGCGCCATGATCCGCATGGACGAGGCGCTGGAGAAGGCGAAGCTTTCCGCCCGCATGCTGCTGCAGGTGCATGACGAACTGGTCTTCGAGACGGCCGAAGCCGAGGTCGAGGCGACGATCCCGGTCGTCTGCCACGTCATGGAGAACGCCGCCATGCCGGCGGTATCGATGTCGGTGCCGCTGCACGTCGACGCCCGCGCCGCCAACAACTGGGAAGAGGCGCATTAACGTCCCGTCTGCAGCCGGCTAAGTCGCGATCCTTCCCACCCCCCTCTGTCCTGCCGGACATCTCCCCCGCAAGGGGGGAGATCGGATGTCGCCCCGGCTTTCGCCAACCGTCGGCGTTGCAAAAATGGGCGGTGAAATTGAAGCTGCCGATCTCCCCCCATGTGGGGGAGATGTCCGGCAGGACAGAGGGGGGCGCTGTCCCGCCAGCATCTCGCGGCTTAGTAAGCCCTCAAGCCGCCTCAGCCAAACACTTCGCACAGGTGCCGCGGAACTCGATCACCGCCTTCTTGGCGGCGAAGCCGGTCGAGCGCACCCATTCGTCGAGCCGGTGGCCGACATCATGGTCGGAGAACTCGGTCACCTGGCCGCAGCTGTCGCAGATGGCAAACGCCGTCATCGAATGGCTGTGGTCGTGCGGCTCGGCACAGGCGACGAAGGAATTGAGGCTTTCGAGCCTGTGCACGAAGCCGGACTTCACCAGCGTGTCGAGCGCCCGGTAGACCTGCAGCGGCGCGCGAAAACCGCGCTCGCGCAGTTGGTCGAGCAACGTATAGGCGCTGAGCGGCCCGCTGGCGGCCTCGAGTTTCTCGAGAACGCAAAGCTGGTTCTTCGTCAGTACATCCCTTGCCGCCATGATCCTGTTCCAAGCCGCTCTGTGCCGATCACTGCCAGTTCGCATGCAATCCGGCCTCGTCCACTGAGATAGCGACGAACGGCCATTTTTGCTACTGTTTCTATTCGCAGCCGGTGGTCGGCTGGCTGGCGGCGTCATATTCAAAATACTGACAAAATCCTCGGCCAGGCTGGCCGTGCTTGGAAATTCGATCGGGCTTGGGGAAGCAATCATGATCAAAGTGACACGGCGGACGCTGCTTGCCGGCACGTCCGCGCTGGCCGCCGCCGGCCTGGTGCCGTTTCGGGCATTCGCAGCGGCGCGCACCTATCATGCGCTGCTTGTTGCCTGCACCGATTATCCGAACCTGCCGAAGAAAAACTGGCTGATCGGACCGAAGAACGACGCCGGCCTGGTGCGCGACTACCTTCTGAAAAACACGCCCGCGCCGGTGAAATTCCTGGCCGAAAACGTTACGCTACTCGCCAAGGATGTCGAAGGCACCAATGGCCCGCCGACACATGCGGCGATCAAGGCGGCGTTGGCCGATCTTGCCGCCAAGGTCCAGCGTGATGATTTCGTCTATCTGCATTTGTCCGGTCACGGCGCGCAACAGCCCGCGGCGACCAAGGGCGACGAGACCGACGGCCTCGACGAGATTTTCTTGCCGTCCGACATCGACAAATGGGTCAACCGCGAACAGGGCGTGCCCAATGCGCTGGTCGACAACGAGATCGGCACCGCACTCGACGCCATCCGCGACAAGGGCGCCTTTATCTGGGCCGTATTCGACTGCTGCCATTCCGGCACGGCGACGCGCGCCGCCGAGGTCGACGACGAGCTGGAACGCAAGGTCGAGTTCGCCGATCTGGTCGGCGGCGACGATGCTGCCAGGGCGGCTGCGGTGAAAGCCTATGACGGGATTGCGTCGGCCGCGCCGCGCGGCTTTGACGAGGACGGGCAGCGCAAGCCGGCCTTTAAGCTGGCGCCGACCGGCGCCGAGCCGACCACCAAGGGTAAATTGGTCGCCTTCTACGCGGCGCAGACGGTGGAGACGACGCCTGAGATGCCGCTGCCCAGGGGCACGGCCGATGCGCCGCGTTTCGGGCTGTTCACCTTCACCATCCTGTCGAAACTGGGCGAGAACCCCAACATCACCTACCGCCAGCTCGGCCAGGCCGTGCTGCAGCAATATTCGGCGGACGGCCGCACCCGGCCAACGCCGCTGTTCGAGGGAGAACTCGACGCACGCGTCTTCGGCACCGACAAGACCGATGCGGTCATGCAATGGCCGATCGTCGTCAAGGACGACAAAGCCACCATCGGCGCCGGACTGCTGCATCGCCTCACGCCCGGCAGCAAGCTGGCAATCTTGCCGTCGGCGCTGTCGCCGCTGTCCGAGGCGCTTGGTTATCTCCAGGTGCGATCGGCAAAGAACCTGGAGAGCCGGGTCCAGCCGGTCGAGTTCGGCGGCAAGCCGGCGCTCAAGCTGGCTGACATCCCCGCCAATGCCTATGCCCGGCTCGCCGAGCTCGCCGTCGACTACAAGCTCGTGGTCGCGCGGCCGGCAGCGGCCAAAGGCCTCGAGAAAGAGGCTGCGCTGGCGAACTCGGTTCTCGACGATCTGGCGGCCAGGGAGAACTCAGGGTTCCACATCGCGCTGGTCGAGCCGGGCAAGAGCGCAGATCTGCGTCTCGCCGTGCTGCGCGAGAATGCCATTGCCGGCGCCGCAGAAGACGCCACCGACGCGCCGGCGCTGTGGTTCCTGCCAGCTTCGGGCGACATGACGCTCAAGGATGGCAGCAAGCCGCCGCTGATCGTCATTCATCCGGACGGCCGCGAAAAGCTGATCGACGCCGCGGCCAGGAACCTGACGAAAATCTTCCGCGCCATCGGCCTGTCGAGGCTGGCCGCCGCTTCGGATTATCGGCCGGAAGAGGTCGACGTCGAGTTCCGGATCAAGCGTCTGGACAGTGACGCGCTGCAGCCTATCGAGCCGTCGACGGTGCCGCGTGTTTCGCCCGACGATCAGGTGCATGTGCTGGTCTGGAACGGCTCGACCAACCTGGTTGACATCAACGTGCTCTATGTCGGCTCCGACTATTCCATCCAGCATTTTCTTGCCGAGCGCCTGACCGAGGGCGCCGTGCTCGAGGAAGGCCTGTTCAAATTCACCGACACCAGCTTCGGCATGGAGCAGATGATCGCCGTCTTGACCGAGGCGCCGCCGCAGAGCGAGAAGCAGGACCTGAGCTTCCTGGCGCAAGCGGGGGTTGTCTCGGTAACGCGCGGACTGGGACAGCCAAGTTTCTCCGATATGCTGGCCGATATCGGCATGGCGCCGGCGACGCGGTCGGCCATGCGGCTCACCGACGACAAGGCATCGAAGGGCGCCGTGATGATCTTCCCGATGGAGACGGTGCCGCGCGCCTGAGGCGGGATCAAGCGCCCGGCCAGGCCTCTTGCCTGATCGGCTGATAATGAACATTCTTCGACCGCCGCTGTCGGCGGCCGAACGGAACGGATGAGGGCGTTCGTGAACAGGATGGTATTTTCGTGGCGCGCAACAACCGCCGGCCTTGTCGCCGGGCTGTTGCTGGCCGCCAATGCCTCGGCGGACGAGATCTGCGGCCTTTGCGCCAAGGAGGTCGTCATCAACTCCGAACTGGCGAGTTGCTTTCTCGATCAGTACGACCAGATCGCCAAAACCGGCAACACCGCCGTCGTCGTCGATCTCAGCAGCTGCACCTCACGCGGCGTGGTCGAGCCGTTGCCGTCGCCTGGCAAGCCGCAGGTGGAGCCTGACGTGCAGTTCATCGTTTCGCGGGCGCAGCTGGATTGCCTGAAGAAGAAGCTGGAGACGCCGGGCATCGTGCTCGATCCGTCAGCTATCATCGAACTGGACAGCTGCGGATGACGAAAGCAGGGAGCGACGCAACGCAGCAGGCAGGGGCGGCGCCGGTACCGCAAAAGAAGCCGGCGTCACTGCCGGAAACCGTCGAAGGCCTGCCTTGGGTGAGCAATCACGAGGTCAAGAAGGAGGCGAACCCGTTCACCGATCGCGACTGGCGCATGCTTGTCTATGCCTGGTCCGGATTGCTGGTACGGCTGGCGATCATCTTCACCTTGATCTTTTCGGTCTACCAGTTCCTGGCAAACCAGGAGCAGAAGCGTGTCGAACAGACGATGTCGCTGGTCGAGCTCTGGGAAAGCAAGGATTACCAGCAGGCGCAACGGGCCCTCAAGCAACGCCTGGCGACGCTCAATGCCAAATACGGCAATCTGCTCAGCGCCAATCCCACGCCGACCGAGGAACAGGTCTATCGGCAACGCATCGGCATCGAGGCGATGAGCGCAACCGGCGGCGACATGCCGCTTGCCGAGTTCAGCGACAATTTCGACCGCATCGTCTATTTCCTCAACCGTCTTTCCTTCTGCGTCGAAGGCAGGCTTTGCTCGCGTCAGGTCGCCGACTCGTATTTCCGCGACTATGCCGCCTCGTTCTGGAGCTATTTTGCCGGCTATATCGACAAGGAGCGCAAGGCCGGTTCGCCGACCTTCGCCCTGCCAATCGAGAACTATGTCCGCCAGGCGCCACCCCCGGCCCAATCCAGATAATCCCCGAAAATGCGAAAGCCGGCGACGGAAATGCTCCGCCGCCGGCTTTGATTGGAGCATTTTGCAGCCAAGTGTGATCATATTTGGCGTCGCAGAAATGCCGCTAAAATAGATAACCCGCCCCGATGATCGCGGCGCGCACTCTGCAGGCCTATTTGTACAGGCTGTTGATCCACTGGACGTTGATGGCGTTCAGGCGCACGGCGGTATTGGCATCCGGGCTCTCGGCCACGTTCACGCCGGTGATGACGCGCTGCTTGGAGCCATTGTCATAGGCATAGACCGAGCTGCCGCTCGAACCTGGATACGTGTCGCAGTCGTACTGGAAATACTCGGTGGCGATGTTTTCGGCGTGCACTTCGCAGGTCGCCTTCCACATCGTGCCCATCGGCTTGTCGCCGGGATAGCCGATGATGTTGGCGGTGAAATCGCCGAGATCCACATAGTTGGCATAGCCCAGCCAGCCGAGATTGGTGCCGACATCCTGCTTGAGAGTGACGATGCCGAGATCCCACGGCACGACAGAGCCGTAAAAGCCTTGGTAATTGTCGATGAAGCCCTGGACGATATAGGCGCTTTCATAGGTGAAGGCGCCGAACGGAGCGTCGTCGGCGGTCTTGCCATTGAGAGCCGGCACGAACAGGATATCGTCGAGCCAGGCCTTGTCCTCGTGGCTGTAGAGGCAGTGCGCCGCGGTGAGCACCGTGCGCGGGCCGATCAGTGTCGCCGAGCAGCTGCCATAGCTGCCGCTCTTCGATTTGCCTTCGAGATAGCCGATCGCGGTGAACGGGTAGGTTTTGGTATTCTTGATCTGCTCGCGGTCGTCCGTCCCGAACACCTGGCGGCCGGCCTCTTCGCCTCCGCTTAGTCCGGAATTATCGGACTTCTGCCCGTCGGCGGGCGCGTTCATTTCCTTGATGACAAGGTCCTTCAGCGTCTCGTTCGGGTCGATCTTGATGTCCTTGCCATCGGCGGAGCGGCCGACGATGCCATAAGATTTGACTGCCGTTGCTTCGTCGGCGAGCGGCGCGGCGCGGTTGGCCTCGTCGTCGGTCAGTTTCGGCGGGGCGATCGGTTTCGCCCGGCCGGGCTTGTAATCGCCCGATGTCACGTCCCGCATGCTTTCGCCGTTGCCAGCATTGGCGGAGCCTGGATCGGCAGCCAAGGCAGGAACCGCCCACATTGCGGTGGAAAGCAACGCGGACGCAATAATGCTATGTGTCAGTTTTGTCATGGTGAGACTCTCCCAAAAGTCAGCAAGGACTGGATCAAGATAGAGAAATATTGTCGAGATCGTGGTGGTGACGAAAAATGAAATTGGTTGCCGGCGCCTTTACCGGGCCATTATTCAGTGCAGCCAGTTTAGGTCCCCGCCAAAAATGCCCGCAACGGTATACTGCCTAAATTAATCCAACATTGGCAATGACAAATTGCTTTCACATAGCCCGTGGGGGGCTATAGGATTTGGGCGGGCTTGGTTCGACAGCACGATTAGCAAAAGTGGTGCTCGGTTTTGTGACGGATCGCGCTCCGCCTTGGAGCATGATCTCACCGGCCGGTTCCATTTCAGTGGATCATGCGTCCGTGGCTGACCTGTCGGAATATTGTCTCAGGGGGTTCGAGGTGAAGATCATCCATAGGTTCAGACCGATTGCCGCCGCCGCGCTGCTCGGCATCGCGGCGGCCTTGCCGGTCGTTGATTCCGTTCATGCCACGGACGCGGCCGCCCGGCCGGAGGCGGCGATCTCGCCGATGAAACGCGTGGCCGAGGCCAGGGCAAAGGCCAGGGCGGAGAACCCCGACGGCGCCGATCGCGTCTACGGCGGCAAGCAGGCCGAGACGGGCGCCTACCCGTTCCAGGTGGCATTGCTGACCACGGGCAAGCTGGACAAAAGCCCGGCCTCGCAGGCGAATGCGCAGTTCTGCGGCGGCAGCCTGATCGCGCCGCAATGGGTGCTGACCGCGGCGCACTGCCTCAATGACGACGGCGAGCCGATTTCGCCTGATGTGGTCACCGTGCTCACCGGCGCCACCGATCTCAGCGAGGGCAAGCGCTACAAGGCGGTGGAGATCATCGTCAACGAGGGCTACAGCGAGCAGACGCTGGACAACGATCTCGGCCTGATCCGGCTGGCCGAGCCGGCCGATGCCCCGACCATCAAAATTGCCAGTGAGCCGACCCCCGACGCCGGCAAGACGACAGTCACCGGCTGGGGCAAGATGCAGGACGGAACATTTCCCACCGCGCTGATGGTCGCCGACCTGGACCTCCAGCCGAACGCAACCTGCAACAGCGGCATCAAGGCGATTTATGCGCATGATTTGAAAGCAGCGCTCGGCGAGCTCGCCCGCCGCATGCGTTATTCGGAAAGGGGCATCGAGGCGGCCGCCAACGCGATTGCTGCCGACATGGCGGATCCGCTGACCGGCAACATGATCTGCGCCGGAACGGCCAGCGGCGAGCGCGACGCCTGCAATGGCGACAGCGGCGGACCGCTGTTCATGACCGGCGCCGATGGTCCGGTGCAGGTCGGCGTCGTCAGCTGGGGCGAAGGTCCGGCCGACGGCGGCACCGCCTGCGGCCACAAGAACGCCTACGGCATCTACACGCGGCTGGCCAATTACACCGGCTGGATCGAGGAGAAGATGAAAAGGGCAGCGCCCGTGCCCGCAGCACCCAAAGCCCTCGGCACGGCGCAGAAGCCGGCGACCCCCTGACCGGCGTCACCCGCTGAACGAACGAACGGCGCGAGCAATCCCGCCGCTTCTGCCCGGAAACTTTTGGTCGGAACTAGAACCAGCGATCGCGGCGCTGGTCTGTGGCGGCCAAGGCGAGGCCCAGTAGCGCCCCTACTGCCGCTCCGAGTATGAATGCGGACGATACTGTGCCGGGATTCTCCTGGACGACCCCGGAAACCGTTTGCGCCCTGTTGCGCAGGGCTTGCGCCGTCCGGGACGCGCGGTCAGCAGCGCTGTCATACCAGTCGCCGGCCTCTTCGATCGTCTCTTCCGCGCGTTCGGCCAAGGTCCGATTGATCTTGTTGATCTCACGCCTCAGCTGCGCGACCTGCTTCTCCAGGGCTTCCTGAGCTTCACGTTGAGTCATCTTCGGTGCTGCGGATTCGTTCGGGTCGTCGGCCATGGTAATCTCCTTTGCGGAAGGCTCGGCTCAACGGTCGGCCCACTGTACAGGTTCCTCGGCAAAACGATTCTGTCCGGTGTTTGTTCTGTGAGAACCCGGGATTTGTCCGGCATGTGTGCGAAATCGGCTTGAACATCGGATCGTTCCGGCGCTCCCCGCGTTGGTGAAAACGCCACAAGGGAGGAGCCGTCATGGACAACGATCGGCATGAAAAGATTCGGCAACGAGCCTATGAAATCTGGATGCGCGAGGGCCGCCCGGATGGCGCGCATGAGCGTCATTGGCAGCAGGCGAAGCAAGAGCTTGGCTACGATGAGACGATGACCGGCCAGGCTGATGATGACGCGGCCGAGCACGGTCCGGCTGGAACGATCGCCAGTTCCGACGTTCTGACGGTCGAGGCACTGGCGATGCGCACCGGGATAACCGGTGATCAGGCGCAAGAGTTGATCGACAGGCTCGGCAACGACAGAGCCGCACTCGAAGAAGCCGCGCGGAACCTCAAGGCAGCCGAAAGTTAGCCGCTGGCCACCGTGTCGAAGACAGCTATCAGTTTGCGCTGCCGCGTCTTTCGATGAAAACGGACCGCGGACCGTCTCCGCCTACTTCCTTGGCGGCCCCTTGCGCTCGGCCGACGTCGCCCAGAGATTGATATCCGACTCGCGTGCAAAGGTGTCGATCTCGGCGAGCTCGGCATCGCTGAAGTCGAGCGTCTCGAGCGCGCCGACGCAATCCACGACCTGTTCCGGCCGGCTGGCGCCGATCAGCGCCGACGTCACCCTGCCCCGGCGCAACACCCAGGCCAGCGCCATCTGCGCCAGCGTCTGGCCGCGGCGACGGGCGATGACGTTCAGCGCCTCGATATTTGCGATCGATTTGTCGTTGATGAATGCCGGGCGCAGCGACTTGCCCTGGCTGGCGCGGCTGCCATCGGGGATGCCGCCGAGATATTTGTCGGTCAGCATGCCTTGTGCCAGCGGCGAGAACACGATGGAACCGACGCCAAGCCCCTCGAGTGTATCGAGCAGGCCGTCGTCCTCGACCCAGCGGTTAAGCATCGAATAGCTCGGCTGATGGATCACGCAAGGCGTGCCGAGCTGCTTCAAAATGTCGGCGGCTTCGCGGGTGCGCTGTGAATTATAGGAGGAAATGCCGGCATAGAGCGCCTTGCCCGAGCGCACCGCGTGATCGAGCGCGCCCATCGTCTCTTCCAGAGGGGTGTCGGGGTCGAAGCGATGGGAATAGAAGATGTCGACATAATCGAGCCCCATCCGCTTCAGGCTCTGGTCGAGGCTGGCCAGCACATATTTGCGGCCGCCCCATTCGCCGTAAGGTCCTGCCCACATTTCGTAGCCGGCCTTGGTCGAGATGATCAGCTCGTCGCGATAACCGGCAAAGTCCGTCCGCAGGATCTCGCCAAAGGCCCGCTCCGCCGAGCCGGGCGGCGGGCCGTAATTGTTGGCGAGATCGAAATGCGTGATGCCGAGATCGAAGGCCTTGCGCGTGATTGCCTGCTTGGTTCTATGCGGCGTGTCGTCGCCG
Source organism: Mesorhizobium sp. M0778 (assembly GCF_040320105.1). Classification (NCBI taxonomy): domain Bacteria; kingdom Pseudomonadati; phylum Pseudomonadota; class Alphaproteobacteria; order Hyphomicrobiales; family Phyllobacteriaceae; genus Mesorhizobium; species Mesorhizobium sp. M0778. The sequence continues at coordinate 87,577 of NZ_JAMYPA010000018.1, forward strand.
AAATTGTGCCACAGCCCGAGCGAGATCGCCGGCAGCTTCAGGCCGGACCGCCCGCAGCGATTGTAGACCATCTTTTCGTAGCGGTTCTCGGCGGGAACATAGGGCATGGGAAATCCTCATATCGAAACGAGCCCGACGGCTGTCGCCGCGACGCACGGCAGCCGAGCCTTCCGCACCTTTAGCCTCTCCCCGCGCAAACGGGGAGAGGCTTTTACGGTGCTTGGGAGGTGCGCCGCCTACTTCGTTTTCTTCTTCGCCAGCAGCTCCTTCGCTGCCTTGACGCCGAGTGCCGCGGGCCGCTCGCAGCTGGTCTGCATGGCGACGAACTTTCCGGTCTCGCCAGAACGCAACAGGCCGGTCATGACATCGACGGCATGCAGCGCCAGTTCCATCGAGCAGCGGTGCGGCCGGCCTTCGGTAATCGCGATCGCCATGTCGGCAAGGCCGGCGGTGCGGTAGTTGGCCATCATGCCATGCGAATGCATCTCGTTGGGCACGCCGAACGGATGCCGCCATTTCGGCAGCTTCTTCACCGGCTTGGCGGCCTCGGTGTAGCGCACCTCGCCGCCGAAGAAATTCGGATCCGGCACGAACACCGTGCCTGCCTCGCCATAGAGCTCCATCGGCGCGTGGCCATGGCTCCAGACATCCCAGCTGGTGTTGAGCGTCACCACGGCGCCGTTCTCGAATTCCAGCACGCCATGGATCGTCGTCGGCGTGGAGACCGGGATCTTTTCGCCGGCGCGCGGCTTCGAGCTGATGATGCGTTCCGTCATCGGGATCGAAGCAAAAGCCGCGACCTGCTTCACCGGCCCGATCAGCTGGATCAGGTTGGTGATGTAATACGGTCCGATATCGAGCACCGGCCCGGCGCCCGGCTGGAAGAAGAAGTCCGGATTGGGGTGCCAATGTTCCATCCCATGGCTCATCACATGACAGGTGCCGCTGGTGATCCTGCCGAGCCTGCCGGTGTCGATCAGGTCGCGGACAAGCTGGTGCGCGCCGCCGAGGAAGGTGTCGGGCGCCGAACCGATGCGCAGCCCCTTGCTTTCGGCCCGTTTCTTCAGGTCGAGCCCTTCCTTGACCGAGAGCACGAAGGGCTTCTCCGAATAAACATGCTTGCCGGCGTCGAGAATCTGCTTCGACACCTCGTAATGCACCGCCGGAATGGTCAGGTTGACGATGATGTCGATATCGTCGGCCTTGAGTAGCCCCTCGACGGTCTCGGCGCGCAGCTTGAACTCTTTTGCCCGCGCTTTCGCCGCTTCCATGTTGATGTCGGCGCAGGCGCGCATCTCGATGCCACGGAACAGCGGCGCCAGCGAGAAATACGCCTTCGAGATGTTGCCGCAGCCGATGACGCCGATGCCAAGTTTTGTTGCCATGCTGGTGTGCTCCTAATAGGTCTTGGCGGCTGCGATCGAGCGGCGGGCGAAGCGCGCGATATCGTTGGGATTGTCCTGTTCCATGACGTAGTATTTTGCGGCGCTTTTGGCGCGCAGCGCCTTGATCAGGCCGGGCCAGTCGATGGTGCCGTGGCCGACATCCGACCAGCCGTCCTCGTCGAGTCCCTCGCCCGCCTTGGCCATGTCCTTGACGTGGACGGCGACGATGCGCTTGCCGTGCTTCTCGATCCAGGGCAGCGGATCGACGCCGCCGCGCACCACCCAGGCGACGTCCATCTCCCAGCCGATGTCAGGCGCCGAGGACAGAATATGGTCCTGCGGCACCGAGCCGTCGGCAAGCGCCTTGAACTCGAAATCATGGTTGTGCCAGGCAAAGCCATAGCCGGCTTTCCTGGCCGTCTCGCCGACCTTGGCCAGGCGTTCGCCGAAGCCGCGCCAGCCGGCTGTGTCGGCCGGCCTGAACTCGGCGTTCAGGAACGGGCAGATGAGCAGCGTGATGCCGAGCGCGTCGGCCGTCCTGCGCACGCCATCGAAATCCTTCTCGAGCGCGTCGATCGAGAAATGCCCGGTCGGCATGGCAAGCCCGTTCTTGTCGAGTTCCGCACGGAATGCCTTGGGATCGTCATAGACACCACCGAACCCTTCGACTTGGCTGTAACCAAGCTCGCCCAGCATCTTGAGCACGCCCTCCCAGGGCTGGAAATTGCGGGCACTGTAAAGTTGGAATGACCAGTTCATCGTCTCTGTCCGTTTTCTTGTGGATGGTTAGTCTTGGGGGGATGAGTCTTGGGGGGAATGGAAGAGTCTTGGGTGGCTAGATCTGCTCTAGAGGCGGTTACCTGTGGCGGCGTCGAACAGCGAGGCGCGCATCGGATCAAAACCGATGCCGACCGCCTCGGCGTTGTTTGGCGTGCGCTCGGCTGTCACCCGTACCGTGAAATTCTGGCCGCCGAGCTTCAGCCAGACCAGCGTGTCGGAACCCATGGGCTCGACGACCTCGACACTTGCCGTGGCTGCGAATGGCCATCCCGTGCCGCTGTTGAACGCGACGTGCTCGGGGCGGATGCCGAACACGGCCGGCCCCGGCACCGGGTCCTTCTCGAAAGCATAGGTGGCAAGCGGAATCCGTACATCCTCGGCGACGAAGTGCCAGTCGCCGTCCGCCTGCTCCAGCCTGCCGTCGAGGAAGTTCATCGCCGGCGAGCCGAGGAAGCCGGCGACAAACCGGTTGACCGGCCGGTTATAGATGGTCTGCGGTGCATCGAGCTGCTGGATGACGCCGCCCTTCATCACCGCGATGCGGTCGGCCAGCGTCATCGCCTCGATCTGGTCGTGGGTGACGTAGATCATGGTGTTCTCGAGCTTGCGATGCAGCAGCTTTATCTCGACGCGCAATTCCGCGCGCAGCTTGGCGTCGAGGTTGGAGAGCGGCTCGTCGAACAGAAAGACATCGACGTCACGCACAAGTGCGCGCCCGATCGCCACGCGCTGGCGCTGGCCACCGGACAGAGCCGCCGGCTTGCGATGCAAAAGCGGCTCGATCTGCAGGATCTCGGCGGCCCGGGCGATGCGCTTGGCGATCTCGTCCTTGGCGAGGCCGGCAACGCGCAGCCCAAACGACAGGTTCTTCTCCACCGTCATCTGCGGATAGAGCGCGTAGGACTGGAACACCATGCCGATGCCGCGATCCTTGGGCTCTTCCCAGGTGACGTTCTTGCCCTTGATGAAGATGCGGCCTTCGGAAACGTCCAGCAGCCCGGCAATGCAGTTGAGCAGGGTCGACTTGCCGCAGCCGGACGGGCCGAGCAGCACGATGAACTCGCCTTCTGCGACATCGAGGTTGAGCGTCTGCAGCACCGATATCGCGCCGAAATTCAGCGACAGGTTCTGGATCGAGACACTGGTGCCGTTTGCCCCGCTGCTGCCGTTTACCTCAACACTGCCGTTTGCGTTCATCGCCATCATCCTTTCACCGCGCCGGCGGCGATGCCGCGCACAAACAATTTTCCGGACAGGAAATAGACGATCAGCGGCACCAGGCCGGTCAGGATGGTGGCTGCCATGTTGACGTTGTATTCCTTCACGCCTTGCACCGAGTTGACGATGTTGTTGAGCTGCACCGTCATCGGATAGGTGTCGGGGCGGGTGTAGACGACGCCGAACAGGAAGTCGTTCCAGATGCCGGTCACCTGCAGGATGATGGCGACGACGAAGATCGGCAGCGACATCGGCAGCATGATGCGGAAATAGATGCCCCAGAAGCCGGCGCCGTCGACACGCGCTGCCCGGAACAGCTCCTCCGGCATGGAGGTAAAGTAGTTGCGGAACAAAAGCGTGAGGATCGGCATGCCGAAGATGGAATGGACGATCACCAGGCCGCTGAGGCTGCCGTAGAGGCCGACCTCGCGCAGGATAATGACGATCGGATAGATCATCACCTGATACGGGATGAAGGCGCCAACGATCAGGATGATGAAGAAAGTGTCGGCCCCTTTGAAGCGCCAGTTGGCCAGCGCATAGCCGTTCACCGAGGCGAGCGCGATCGACAGGATCACCGACGGGATGGTGATGCGCACCGAATTCCAGAAGCCACGCGACAGCCCGTCGCAGTTGAGCCCGGTGCAGGCGCTCGACCAGGCCTTGACCCAGGGCTCGAAGGTGATCTCCATCGGCGGCGAGAAGATGTTGCCAAGGCGTATCTCAGGCATGCCTTTAAGCGATGTCACCACCATGACGTAGAGCGGCAAAAGATAGTAGAGCGCCACCACGATCAGCGTGCCGTAGAGGAAGATGTTGCGGCGCGAGAACGTGTGGCGCGGCTTCGGTCCGCTCGGCCCGTAGGCTTCGAGCCCGCCGGCGCCGCCAATGGCAGGCAATGAGACGGCATGGTCAGACACGCTTCTTGCCTCCGAACTCGAGATAGGCCCACGGCACGATGACGATGATCACCGACAGCAGCATCATCGTCGAAGCGGCGAACCCTTGGCCGAGGTTCTGGGCGAAGAACATGTAATCATAGACATATTTGGCCGGGACTTCGGAGGCGATACCGGGCCCGCCGCTGGTCTGGGCGACGACAAGGTCGTAGACGCGAACAATGTTGGAGGCGACGATGACCAGCGTGGTGATGAAGACCGGCCGCATCATCGGTATGATGATGAACAGATAGGTCTTCCAGGTCGGTATCCCGTCGACCCGCGCGGCCTTCCAGATATCCTCGTCGATGCCGCGCAGGCCGGCCAGCATCAGGCACATTATCAGCCCGGTGCCTTGCCAGAGAGCGGCGATCAATATGCCGTAGATGACGATGCTGGAATCATAGAGCGGATTGAAGCTGAAGCTCGTCCAGCCGAGGCTGCGCACCACTGCCTGGACACCGAACTCGGGGTTGAGCAGCCATTGCCAGACGAGACCGGTGACGATGAAGGACAGGGCGAAGGGATAGAGGAAAATGGTCCGGAATGTGTCCTCGAACCGGATCTTCTGGTCGAGCAGGGCAGCAAGCAGGAAACCGATTACCAGCGAGAACACCAGCGACAGCACGCCGTAGATCAGCAGGTTCTCGATCGAGATCAGCCAGCGCGGCGTCGCCCACAGCCGGTAATACTGGTCGAGACCGACGAAGTGCAGCCGCGGCAGCAACTTGGAATTGGTGAAGGAATAGAACACCGTCCAGACGGTGCCGCCAACAAAGATCACCAGCGCGGTGAAGATCATTGGGATCGAGGCGATTTTCGCATTGAGGTTGCGAAAGAGTTGGCTGGGGCGTTCGCTCTTGCTCATCTGCACAGCCGCGCTGGATCGGGTAAGGGCGGGAGGGTCAAGAGGTCTTGACCCGAGCTCCCGACCCTGCGCTCGCAGGGGCGGGAGTGAGGCGCTTGATCGATCGCTCAATCGGCCGAACCGACGATGGCGGCGAAGCGCTTCTGCGCATCTTCCACGGTCATGTCCTGCTTGGCGAAGAACTCGGAGAACAGATCCTCCTTTTGCTTCTGCGTATCCTGCGAAAGCAACTGGTCCGTCCAAGGCATGACATTGCCCTTGGCGAGGATTTCGAGGCCCTTCTTCATGCAGTCGTTCGCCGCCTTGAGGTCGACGTCGCCGCGCACCGGCAGCGAACCCTTCTTGAGATTGAAGGCGACCTGCGTCTTGGGATCAAGCAGCGTGTGGGCCAGCACTTCCTGCGCCTTCGATTTTTCGGGATCCTTCAGCAGCGGGAAGTAAAAAGCGTCGCCGCCGGTGGCGATCATCTCGTTGAGGCCGAGGCCCGGAAGGCAAGTATAGTCCTTGCCGGCGGTCTGGCCGGCAACCTGGAACTCGCCCTGCGCCCAGTCACCCATGATCTGGCCGCCGGCCTTGCCGGTGATGACCAGGTTGGTGGCCTGGTTCCAGTCCTGCACATTGGTGTTCTTCGCCATCTTGCGGGCGTCGTCCGCGGCCTTGAAGACCTTGGCGACTTCGGGCCCGGCGGCGAATTCCGCGTCCTTGTCCTTATAGACCTTGAGGAAGGCATCGGTGCCGCCGACCGCCGCGAGCAGCACGTCGAAAGCGCCGGAGGCCTGCCAGGGCTGGCCGCCGACCGCGAGCGGCTGGATGCCTGCTTTTTCAAGCGCGGGCGCCGCAGCGACATATTCATTCCAGTTCTTCGGCACCGGCACGCCGGCCTTTTCGAAGGCGGCATTCGATAGCCACAACCACTGCCAGGAGTGGATATTGACCGGCACGCAATAGATCTTGCCATCGAGGGTACAGCCGTCGAGCAGGCTCTTCGGCTGCACGATTTCCGTCCACTTTTCCTTGGTGGCGAGATCGGTGAGGTCGCGCATCAGCCCGGCCTGCACCAATTCTTCCGCCTGCCGGCCATGATTGAACTGGGTCGCGCCCATCGGGTCGCCGCCGGTGATGCGGCTGATCATGATCGGCCGCGCCGTGCCGCCGGAGCCGGCGATAGCGCCGTCTACCCAATGATTGCCGGTTGCGTCGAAAGCCTTGGCAAGTTCGGCGACCGCTGCCGCCTCGCCGCCGGAGGTCCACCAATGGGTGACTTCCAGATCCGTCGCGGCCGCCGGGCCGGCGAATTGCAGCGCGGTCGTCAATGCCAGCGCAGCAGTCATGAGTTGGTATCGCATTTCGTTCCTCCCAGAATCTGAAACGTTACAGATTTTGGATACGGCAATTGCTTCGGACGCGCAACCCCTCAGGCAAATCCGGCATCAAATTTTTTCGAAGCGCGAATAAAATCGCCTGGCCGCCGAGCTACCGCACCGCAACAAGCAAGGTTGCGCTGCAAAAAAATCGATGCTGCGACGCCATAAAGCCGGAAAAGCCCCTTCAATCGTTCTTTTTTTGCGCCGACCGGAGTACCGCTCGTTTTGCGCCTGTCACCAGTATATCGCGACGGCAGTGACAATCTGTAACGTTTCAGTATATAGTATATAGCGGTCTCATTCGGTGAAGGCCCGCGGCGTACCCGCGGCCCGCCGATTGCCGGCCTGCCCGGCAACTGCTATGCGCCTGACGGGGCGGGACGAATGAACAGGCATCAAAAAGAGAAGGCCGACGAGGCGTCGGGCCAGGGCCGGCCGACATTGAAGACGCTCGCCTTCATGACCGGGCTGGGCGTCACCACCGTGTCGCGCGCGCTGAAGGACGCGCCCGAGATCGGCGCCGAGACCAGGCGTCGCGTCCAGCTTGTCGCCAAACAAATCGGCTATCGGCCCAACCGTGCCGGCGTCCGCCTGCGCACCGGCAAGACCAATGTCATCAGCCTGGTGCTCAACACCGAGCACGAGATCATGAGCTTTGTCTCGGACATCATCTACGGCGTTTCGGAAGTCATTGCCGACACGCCCTATCATTTGATCGTGACGCCCTATTCGCGCTCCCAGGATCCGCTCGACCCGATCCGTTACCTCGTGGAAACCGGTTCAGCCGACGGCGTCATCATTTCGCGCACGCAGCCGAACGATCCGAGGGCGCGTTATATGCTGGAGCGCGGCATCCCCTTTGCCACGCATGGCCGCACCGACATGGGGCTGATCCATCCCTATCATGATTTCGACAATTACGCTTTCGCGGCCGAGGCAGTGCGCCATCTGGCCGGCCTCGGCCGCCGCCGGCTGGCACTGCTGGCGCCGCCGGTCGAGCTGACCTATCACGGCCACACGCTCGCCGGCTTTGCCGATGCGCTGAGCGAGGTCGGCGCCAGCGAGATCCCGTTCAACACCGTTTCGATCGACCATTCGATCGAGCAGATCAGAATGCGGACGGCGCAGCTGATGCGCCGCGATGTCAGGCCGGACGGTTTCATCAGCAGCGCCGCCGCCGCGACGCTTGCCATCGTCGCCGGCATCGAAGACGCCGGCCTCAAGCTCGGCCGCGATGTCGATGTGGTGTCCAAACAATCGTCGGAGCTTCTGCACCTGTTTCGCAGCGAATTGCTGGTCGTCAACGAGAACTTCCGGCTGGCCGGCGCCGAACTCGCCCGCTCGGTGCTGGGCTGGATCGGCGGCGCCGCACCCGGCACCCTGCAAAGCCTGAGCGAGCCAGGCGAAGTCCAGGCCTATCGCCGCCCGGCGTGAGCGGGACATGTTCAAAGTGAACTGGCTCCATCTATTGTCTTAGCCGCATTTCTGCGGCGCCAAGTGATTCCACTTGAATGCAAAATGCGCTCTGCCGACTGGCTACCTTGGGGCCGGAAGAGGTCCGTCCGCTTATGGCGTCCAGGGAGCGATAGCGGACGTTCAACCTGCGAAGCCCAATGCCTCGACTGTGCTCTTTCGAGACCTTCGACATGGCTTCAAGTGCTATCACTTCCGGCCCATAGCCGACATTGACCGTTTCCCTCTTGTACAGCGCTTCGCCTAGCCAAAGCGGCCATTCGCGTCTACATTTGGCAAGAAAATCGGTGGGCCAAAGATGGAGCGCCGCTCAAGCTTGAGGGATATTATGGGGCAGAGCATTGCAGTCTTGATTGGCAATACAAGGTACAACGAATTATCAGCTTTGGACTGCTGCGCGAACGATGTTGCCCAGATGCGTGGATTGCTTTCAGCGACCCGGAAATTCACTCAGATCTTGGACTTCGTAGATATTCCGGTTTCCACGGTAAAAGATGAATTACGTATACTGTCGGAATCGGAAGACGGATTTGAAGAGGTTTTCCTTTATTTCACAGGGCATGGACTATCGAATGCTGATGACTTTTATATGTGTTTCGAGGGATTTAAGGAATCTTCGCCGAACACAACTGGACTGTCGCGTACAGACGCATTTGAACTGGTCCGACAGTTTGCCGCTGAACTTTCAGTGTTTGTTATCGATGCCTGCGAAGCCGGTCGCAGCCTAATCAAGAGTGATGTGGCGCCACTGGCGCGGTCGTTGAAATCTGGATTTACGAGCTTCGTACATTTTTCATCCTGCGCAGAGAGCCAGTATTCTTTGGCGGGGGATCAAATAAGTCTCTTCACAGACGAGTTCATCAAGGCATGTCTGCAAAAAGAACAAGGTTCCGTGTATTACTCTGACGTGGAAAGTGCTTTGCGAGACGCCTTCTTAAATCACTCCGGTCAAACGCCCCACTTTATACGCCAAGGTACATCACAAGAGAAATTCTGCAACGATGCCAACCGTCTTGATGATTTTCGAAGGACATTCTTGGCATCGCCTGGTAATGATGGGGTGCAGGAAGAGACAGCGCCACCCGTATCGGCATTTGCCTTGGCAAAAGCAGCAATCGAAGGCGTTGAGGCGCGAGTGCCGACTAAGGAAGACGCGCAGGCATTCATTGACGGAGTGTTCGAAGCTACATTGAGCAATTCTGGTCTTACGGCGGAGGTGGCAGATTTCTTTGAAGTCCGCACAGTCAAATACGACGACTTTGAATATGTGCAGAACAAGCGGTCAATCGTCAGTTTGTTGGAACGTCGCGGCGGCTCTGACTCCTTTGTCGAAAGTGATGTAGAGAGAAAGAAGCGGCGACAGCCATTTGGCGGGCTTGGCCTCAGTGCACTCGCCGCTCTGGGTACGCCGGACGAATACGACGAGACCTACAATTTGTTCAACCACTGCAAATTGGAGTCCGTGCATGTCGGCATCTACTTTGAACCAAAATTTATGGCGCTCAACCGGATTTTTTCGGAGATTGTATTCCTGCCCCGTCTGACAGAGTGTTTGATACTGACGTGCAACTCAAAGGAGCGTCGCTCTGGCTGGGGTTCGTTCAACGAATATGAAGGCACTAAGAAATGGAAGTGGTCGCACCATGCTTGGTCAGACAATCCGGCTGGGGTCGCCAGCAAGTACGTGTCTGACCCATATGATTTTACAAAGAAGTATGTCCTTTCGTTTGGTGAGGAAATCGAATGAGGATTCACGAATCTGAATGCGAAACGGCTCCTTAGGAATGAAGATTGGAGCAGCTAAGCCAAAAGCAGTTCGCCTTACCGCGTAGTGTCCGCTATCTGTGAGGCTCATCATGTCCGCGAAGTCACAACCAATATCCGCTCCCCGTCCAACTTTCCAAATCAAGCACCTTCGGCGAATGTCTCAAACGTCCGCAACCGCGACCTCCGACGTGGTCGCCGGCAGTGTCTCCTTTCAGGAAGTGGCAAGGGCATCCTGAACCGCCGACATAGGGCGCTAACCCGCCGCCCCACTGCCCCAGGGGCCATGGAAGGCGCCCGGTCCATCGATGCGCTCGAAGCCGTGCGCGCCGAAGAAATCGCGCTGTGCCTGGATCGCTGAGATTTTCAACGATAAGGCATTTCTCAAACAACCGTTTCGCCTCATCTTGGCGCTCAGCTTAGTATCGCCAAGTACAACAGACCGTATATGCTTGGCAGATGACGAAGACACGCAACAATCATTACGTTCCGCAATGGTATCAGGAAGGCTTCTTTGAGCCGGGGCGGAACAGCTATTCGTATATCGATCTGAGCCCATGCCAGCACGCGCTATCGGATGGTCGCGTAGTCACCGAGAAATCGAAATTCGTTTCGCCGACGTCCCGGGCGTTCTGCCAGCGGACCTTTATTCGACCTTCTTTGGCACGTCTGTGAATGACGAGATTGAGCGCAAACTCTTCGGCGACATCGACACACGCGGGGCTCATGCCGTCCGCGCCTTTGTGGGTGGGGATGCCGGCGAATGGCATCGTCACTTCACGACCTTCTTCGAGTATCTCGACATCCAGAAAATCCGCACGCCCAAAGGGCTTGACTGGTTGAGCGCACAATACCCGCGCCTGACACAGAACGACCTCATGTTTGAGATGCAAGGCATCCGCATGATGCACTGCACGATCTGGATGGAAGGGGTACGAGAAATAGTGTCGGCACAGGACGCCGACATCAAATTCATTGTGAGCGATCACCCGGTCACGATCTACAATTATGCGGTATCGCCAGACGCTGGCAGCGGCTATCGGAACGAACCCTCGATCGCGCTAAAAGGCTCGCAGACCATCTTTCCTCTGAACAGAGATTTTTGCCTCATCCTTACAAACCTCGAATATGCGCAAGACCATTCGGCTAACCCGCTCGAAAAACGGACGTTTGCCGGCAACTATCGCAACTCGATGGTGCGCACCGACGCGTTTATTCGCACGCGAAAGCTGACGAGCGAGGAGGTCATTCGGGTCAATCGCGTGCTCAAAACGCGAGCCAAGCGGTATATCGCCGCCGGCAAAGAGGAATGGCTTCACCCGGAGACGTCGTCCGCCGAGCCTTGGGCTGACCTGCGTAGTACCTTCCTCCCGCCCAAGAACGGCCTTTGGCATTTCGGCGGCGAGATGTACGCCGGCTTCGAGAGCGGCGAAGTCTACTATCAGGACGCGTTTGGCCGAACCGAAAAGGAACGCGATTTTCTCAAGAAGAAGCCGCCATCGAAGCCGCCTCGCCTCGGCGATCTCTGCGGTTGCGGATCGGGCCGCGCGTTCGGTTCTTGCTGCGAGCGCAAGCCAGTTGCGCTCCGCCCAACATGGGAGGAGCGCAGTATCCGCGAGCGCAACTTGATGCTGTTCACCGGCATCTCCGAAATCCTCGGGATCACAGGAGACTGCGATTGGGTCACCGTCCGCCGTGAGATTACCGACGAGAAGATCAGAGACGTCTACGGTCTCTACGACGCCTTGTGGCCGCGCGAGACGAACTTGCTGGCGATGCTCCCGAAGCCGGATGGTAAAGCGCGCGCGACTTACACCGGGGCTCTGCACCCGTCGCTCATTTCGAACTGCGCACTCGGCCTATCACTCTATTTCGACGAACTGCTAATTGAGCACCCATTCATACATCCAGGCACCGTCAACAAGAAGTTCAGTCCCCTCGAGCACCCCAAAATGTATCGGCAGGAATTCGTGAAGTCGGTCAGCTTATTCACGATGATAATGCCGCTTGTCGAAAAAGGGCTCGTCACTCTGTTCCCCGATCCTTGCAACTTCGATTTTCACCTGCGCAATCAGATGTTCGAAATGGCCAGGGTTCGCTCGAAAGGGATGAAAGTCGATCCAAAGGAAGAAGCCGGTTTCACGGAGATGATGAAGGAGGAGCACAAGCGGGCTATGTTGCTGTTGCCACGCGACGCGCTTCGGCACCAAGTTCTCCGGGATTCTCCTGAACTGGATGAAAAGGCTGTGGAGGCTGTTCTTGATAGTTTCGATCTGCTTCGTGAACGAGACCCACTCGCTGTGCTGCAAGAGGGGTCGCTTGAAGGCGGGAAGGGCGGCGGACAACTCACGCCGTTTAAGATGGCGCCAAACTTTGAGATCACGATGTACGTCGCACAGGCCACCGGCTCATGCATCGTCACCGACAGCGTGTTCCGCTGGCGCGAGCTTAGAACGGCCGCGACGCGCGGAATCCAGGGCGCGTCGCCGGCGCCCCTGCTACGCGCTGGCATGGAACAAGCTGAGTTTGTCTTGCCCTACGATGTGCAGCAGATCAGTGTGCTAGCCGAGCGTGGGGTATTTGGAGATTACCCAAACATCATGCGAAAAATCTTCAAGTACCTTTCGACCCTTTCGGCGAGAGGTTCAAAGCCCAATGTCGAAGCCAGCCTCAATGCCGAATTCAAGCGCGTCCTCGCCTCAACCCTACCGATCGCAAAGAAGTCTGGGGCTCGCCTGTCGGAAGCGCGGTTATCATGTCTTTGGCCTGCTGGGGGCATCCAGGACAACACAGTCAATCGGCTCCTCTTGATGTCTAGCTCTGAGCACCACCTGGCCAGTGCGCCGATGGCGTTGTTTGTTAAGGGCAATGCGCCGCAAAGGGGAAGCTAGCTGAGGGTGGGCATGGCCAGCCGAATAGGAACGTCGCCATTTTCACACGGCCGCAGATTCTAGGCAGCCAAGGGCGCTGCACACGGATGCTGACTCTGCAGCGGAACGATTGTCGTAAGATCAGATGCCAGCTAACAAGATCCAGCACTATGTACCACGTTGCTACCTGCGGCCGTTTTGCGTCGATGATGACGGCGCTGGGATCAACCTTTTCAACATCTCTCGTGGGGTCGCCATAAGAGGCGCGCCGGTTAGGGGCCAGTGCGCGCGCCCATATTTCTACGGCAAAGATGGTGAGCTTGAAAAGGCGTTGCAGGAGCCCGAGGGGCTTTACGCGCAATGCTTAAAAAAGGCTGTAGCCGATCCGTCCAGCTTAGAGACAGCAGATCTACATGCACTGCGGACACTGATGTTCCTGCAAGTGTTTCGAAGCGCTGCTTGGATCGACAGGCAACGTACCCTCCTCGACGCGCACCGGGAGATGTTCCAAGACGAGGGGACACCGGAATTTCTAGCGCAGTTTACGCGCCCCAATATGGAAATCGTGGAAATGGCGATCGAAATGTATGCGTCGACCCTCCCTGCCATAAGCGACTTAGAAACCTGCGTACTGGTCAATAAAACAGTCCGCGAGTTCATCTCCTCGGACGATCCCGCAGTGCACACGAACAGGTACCATGTGCAGAAGCGTTTCTTAGGCGGCCATGGCTTTGGCAACTCGGGTGCCATGCTGTTTATGCCAATGTCGCCCGGACTGTTACTCACAGCCTTCGACCCATTCGTTTACCGCTTAGTAGGTCGGCGCGGACATCTCGGGCTAGTCTCCGACGTTCGTGACGTGGACAGCTTTAATCAGTTGCAAGTACTTCACGCAGCCTCCAACATTTACTTCCGCTCTTGGGCTGAGAAGGATTTCGTGGCGGCAGCAGTCGATCGTGGAAGGGCGTGCAGGCGAGATCATTGGTTCAAGTTGCAAACACTACAAGAGACCGCTCCGAACAGTGGTAAGTTCATTCCAGTGGCCAAGCCGTTCGAGCATGATGCGGACCGTCGCGAGCTACTGCATACCGAGCAGGTTCTGCCGAAGCCGGATCAATGGCCACGACTGATGCCGTACGTGCTTCGGCCAAAAGTAGTCGATACTGGCTCTGGCGGCGGCTTGGTCAGACCCAACGCGTCGGTCGGCAAGCAGCGGCTTGGAGCCAACCTTTAAGAACATCGGTCAACAGGCCAATGTGCGGCGTTACCAGTGTGCTTGTGACCGAATGGCCGCTTCTGGGAACGCCGCCGTTCGGGAACGGCAAAGAAGAGGCACTAACCCGCCGCCCCACTCCCCCAGGGACCATGGAACGCACCCTGCCCATCGATGCGCTCGAAGCCGTGCGCGCCGAAGAAATCGCGTTGCGCCTGGATCAGGTTCGAAGTGCCGCGGCCCTGCCGGTAACTGTCGAAATAGGCAAGTGCAGATGACAGGGCCGGCACCGGCGAGCCGGCTTCGGCCGCCCTTGCCACGACACGGCGAAGCGACGGATGTGCCTCCTGCATCAACGAGACGAAAGCCGGCGCCATCAACAGGTTGGTGGCCGCACCGCCGGCGCCGAAGGCCTCCGCCATCGTATCCAGCAATTGCGAGCGGATGATGCAGCCGGCCCGCCAGATCTTGGCGATGACCGGCATCGGCAGGTTCCAGTTGAATTCCTTCGACGCGCCGCTCATCACCGCGAAGCCTTGCGCGTAGGCGGCGACCTTGCCGGCAAACAGCGCCAGCTCGAGATCGGCGAGCAGGGCGTCCCTGTCTCCGGAAATCCTGCTCACGCCGCCGCCATAGACCTTTTCGGCGGTCAGCCGCTCGTCCTTGATCGACGACAGCACGCGGGCCGCCACAGCCGCCTCGATCGCGGTGGCCGGAATCCCGAGCTGCTGCGCCTCGATCACCGACCATTTGCCGGTGCCTTTCTGGCCGGCGCGGTCGAGGATGATGTCGACCACCGGTTTGCCGGTCTTAGGATCGTCGGCGGCCAGCACTTTGGCGGTGATCTCGATCAGGTACGAATTGAGCCGGCCCGTGTTCCACTGCGAAAACACCTCGGCGATCTCTTTCGGCCCCATGCCGAGCCCGTCGCGCAAGATGCCGTAGATCTCGGCGATCATCTGCATGTCGGCATATTCGATGCCGTTGTGGATGGTCTTGACGAAATGGCCGGCGCCGTCGGTGCCAAGCCACGCCGCGCAAGGCTCGCCCTTGAACTTGGCCGAGATCGCGGTCAGCACCTTTTCGACGCGCTTCCAGGACTCTTCGGTGCCGCCGACCATGATCGAGGGACCGTGGCGTGCGCCCTCCTCGCCGCCGGACACGCCCATGCCGATGAAGGTCAGGCCCGAATCGGTAAGCTCCGAGAAGCGCCGCATCGTATCGCGGAAATTGGCATTACCGGCGTCGATGACGATGTCGTTGGCCGACAGGACGCCGCGCAATGCCGCGATCTGCTCGTCGACCGGCTTGCCGGCCAGCACCATGATGATGATCGGCCGCGGCGGCCGGATCGCGGCAGCCAGTTCCTCGAGGCTGTAGCAAGGCACCACCCTGTCCCTGAGCGCGCCGGCATTTTCGACAAAGGCATCGGTGCGCGCCGCGGTGCGGTTGAAGACGGCAATGCGGTGCCCCTTCTCGGCGATATTGAGCGCCAGGTTGGAGCCCATCGTGCCAAGGCCGATCAGGCCGATTTCGGCTTTTTCCATCGTTTCTTCCCTGCTTTCGGATCTTGTTGGTTTGAGCCCGCGATTGGGTTGGATGCCCATTCTTGATGACGATGATTGACGGGCCTTCAAGGCGGCGTCAACCGTCTCGCCGAATTGTGTTGCGCAGACCAGCGCCGTCTTCATGGCCGGATATCGATCGGCGCTTCGATCTTCACCATCTCGAAATCCGAGACCAGGATATCGAGCCGCGCTGTCCACCGGCCGGCGACCGGAATGACGAGATCGTCGACGCGCCAGGTGCCGTCGCCGGGCTTCGTCGCAGGGCGTTTTATCGGCTCGATGCCGGAATCGGGCTTTGACAGCACCAGCGTCACCTGCTTGGCGTCGAGCGGGCCGAAATCGCCGCTCATGATGAAGATCGAAGCAGCAACAGGTCCGGTGTGGCCGGGCGCAATGCTGAGATCGGCCATCGCTTGCTGCGTGTGGATATGCACCGATGCCGGCTGTGCCGCGGCGATTGCCAGCGCCCGCGGCGGCGGCGTGAAGCGCCAGCCGGCGCCAACTCCGAAGATCGCCACCACGATCAGCACCTCGATGGCGATCGAGCGGGCCAGCCGCCGCTGGACTTCCGTATTTCCTGCCTCGGCCGAGGCCGTGAGCTTGAAGCGGTTGACGGCGGCGAGCGTGAACAGAAAGACGAGCAGCACGAGCTTGAGCAGCAGCAGACGGCCATAAGCGGTGTTGACCAGCGCCGACGGCGTTTGCACCTGGATGACGGCGAGCACGATGCCGGCTGCCGCAAGCACGGCCACGACGAACAGGATCGCTCGCGAAAACCGGCGCAGCAACGGCCCGGCTTCGGCCGGCTGCCGTTTCAAGGCTAGACCGAGCGGCATCAGCGCGCCGGCCCAGACAGCAATGCCGACGCCGTGCAGAAACACCATCGGCCTTGTCAGCCATTGCGGCTCGGCGGCACTGGCATGCCCGCTGGCGGCAAGTGCAGCGCCGACGCCGACCAGTCCGGCCAAGGCGAGCGGCCTTGCGTCGGCGGGCGGCACGACCAGCGACAACAGGCCAAGGCCGAGCGCCATCAGCGCGATCAGCACCGTCCAGCCAAAGCTGGTACCGAGCGCGGTCTGCCAGATGACCGGCTGCGCCAGCCGGGCGAGCGGCGCACCGAGTGCATCCAGCCCCTGGAAACCGAGCGACAGCGGTGCCGCCGCCAACCCGCACAGGATCGCAGCGACGATCATGTTCCGGCCGGATCGCCCGCCTTGCGCCAGCCAGGCCTGCGCAAAGGCACCGCCGACCCCGAAAAACAGGCCGATATACAGAAAAACCTTGCCGATCCAGATCGCCGTTCGAAGCCCCCGGTCAACGGCATCGGAGGCGGCCGGCGCAGCACTCGGTGCACCGACCGAGAACAGCACCGAGCCGCCGACCGGATGCCCGTCGGCGGAGATTACCCGCCAGCTCAGCACATGCGTGCCCGATTTCAGCGCCTGCGGATTGTCGATCTCGACGGTCTGGCCGCTGAGCCGGAAGGAGGTCAGCGGGACCGCCGTGCCGTCGGGCCGCACCAGCGTCAGCACCAGCGGCGAAACCGGCTCGCTGAAGGTCAGCGATAGCTGCGACGGGCTCTGTGCCAGCACCGCACCGTCAGCCGGCTCGGCCTTGATCAGCGCCGCATGGGCGAAGGCCGGATCAGGCATGGCAATTACGGCGAGCAGCACGATGGCGGCGAGCAGGCCAGCCACAAGCCGGCCAGAATGGTTGCCGGCCATGCAAGCTCGCCGCAGGAAGGATGCCGCGCTCATCTCACCGCCAAGAGTAGCGGCGCGCTCATCCGCCAAAGCGCGCCGCTGGAGCTCACTTCTTCGGCAGCAGCTTGAGGCCGGGCGCCGGAAATTCCAGCGCATCCTCAGCCTGCCCGGCCGCCGGAATCTCGATCCAGCGATCGGCAACGCCGTCACATTCCTGCACCACCGGGAAATGCAGCGTCTGGCCTGCCGGCAGGTCGGACGCCAGTGTCGTGCGAAAGACGAATTCGTCGTAGAATTCGTCCGGCAGGCTGCCGGCGCTCCAGTCGACCTCCTTGACGCCGCTGGTCACTGCCTGGCCGTAGAGCTGGTAGGACTTCTCGTATTTGCCGTTCTTGACCTGCAGCGTCCAGCCCGGCTTCGGCATCGGTTTGACCGAGAGCACCCCTTCCGGGATCTGCACGCGCAAGGCGGTCGTTGCCTTGCCCTCGCAGCCATGCGGCACCCGAAGAACCGCCTTGTAGGTCGAGCCGACCGCCGCCTCCGGCGTTTCGAGCGTGATGTGGGCGAAGGCCGCGCTGGTCCCGAGGACGAAAAGCGCGCAGCCGGTCAAAAGAGATTTCTTCATGATGGTACCTCTCGAAGCGGCCAAGTCAGTGGTCGTCCTGGGGCGCCGGGCTGCCGATGCCTTGCACGGCGAATTCAATCTGCACGGGCCCGGCTTTTTCGAAGGTCAGCGTGGCGGAGAACATTTCGCCCTCCTTGGGTTGCCGCTTCAAATCCATGAACATCAAATGATAGCCGTTAGGCGCCAGCGCGACCTTGCCGCCAGCCGGGATTTCGAGGCCGCCCGTGACCGGCCGCATGGTCATGACGCCATTGCTGACGCCCATCTCGTGCAGTTCGGCCTTGGCCGAAATGTCGGAGGTGATCGACAGCAGGCGATCCGGCGCACTCCCGGTGTTGGTGACGGTGAAGTAGCCGCCGGCCACCTTGGCGCCGGCTGGTGTGGCGCGCGACCAGGGGTGCCCGATCTCGAGATCGCCAAGCTTGAACTCATGTGCCAACACCGTCTGGGCGCTGGCGAACAGGAAGGCAAGAACGCAAAGGGCGACGCCGAGACGCTGCTCGAAACCACCCAGTGAGAAGCGCCTGCGGCTGGATGCGGCAGCGCGAAAAGAGTGAGACATGATTGCTCCGTGGATTTTAAGAGATCGCGCCGATGCCGGTCGCGAACGATGTCGATAAACGCGCCGGCCAAGGGTGTGCGCGGCGCAAACCAGAACGGATCAGGCCGTCGCCGGTGGTGCGCGCGGATTGGACGGAGTGCGGGCGCGGGCGAAATCGCGATGCCGGAAGGTCGGCAGGAAAAAGGCGATGGTTTCGACGGAAGGGCTGCGAGACAGGCTCCCGGTGGCATCGGGCGGCGCGTAGACCGCCGAGACGAGGTTGCAGCCAAGCATGCAGCAAGCCGGCATGTGCTGCTGATGCGGATCCCCGGCCGGGAGTTGCGCCGCACCGTCATGGGTGCAGATCGTGTTGCCGAAAGCATCGAATTGCGAGGCGTTCGGCTCGATGCCGGAAGCAAACGCGCCGAACATCGACTGGAGCACGAAAAGCCAGGCCGCGGCGAACGCGACCGGCATGCTCCATCGTCTCCGGCGTATGGTCAAGAACCAGCCTCTTCACGCAGCAACGTCAGCTCTCTAGCACGGAGCCGGCGGCCGGAAAATCGCCAAAACGTTGCTGCGGCAACGCAACACAATCACGCGCGTTGCAGCTGCCTGCCCTCGGGAATCGACGTCAGCAGCGTGTGGCGGGCCGATTTCAGGTGCTTGCGGCAGGCGGCGTCGACCTTGGCGAGATCGCGCGATTTGAGCGCGGCGATATAGGCGAGATGCTCCTGGACCGCGACTTCGTTGCGCTCGCGCTCCTGCGCCTTGTTCCACTGGTAGTGGTAGTGGAAGATCATGGCGATGACGTCGTAGAAATCGACGATGAAGCGGTTGTGCGACGCCCGGTGGATCAGCCGGTGAAAGCGCTCGTCGAGCTCGGAGAATTCGCTGAAGCGCACGGCGATCTCGCGCGCCAGCCGGTGATGCTCGTCTTCCAGGCGGTCGAGGTCGGTCCACACCGGGCTGTCCTCGGGCAGAGCGGCAAAGGCTGCGGCCGAGCGCAGTTCGAACATCTCGCGGATTTCGGTCAGCTCCAGCGCGAAGGCGCGGGTAAAGCCTTTCAGCACCCAGTGGCTGTTGCGGCGCTTCTCGATCAGCCCAAAGCGCGAGAAGCGGATCAGGAATTCGCGCACGCTGGTGGTGCCGACGCCGATCTCGCGCGCCAGTTCGAGTTCGTTGATCTGCATGCCGGCCTCGGCGCCACCGGCAAGCAGCCGCCGCATGAAGGAGCGTTCGATGATCTCGGCCAGCGTGTCGGTCTCTTCCTCGGGAAAAAAATCCTCCGGCCGCGTCTCGCGCAGAACCGTCTTGCTGCGCTTGTTCCAATCTATCAGCCCGGTCTCTTCCATGCGGGCAAGGATGGTGCGGACGGTCGTGCGGCTGACGCCGAGCAGCGTGCCCAGCTCCGGCTCCGAAGGCAGGCTCCTGGTTTCGTCGAGCAGCCTCAGACCGCGATTATAGGCATCCTTGTAAACGTTGTTGCTCTTCGACATCCCCTGCCCCGTGGCCCGCCGGCGTTTGCGGCCGGCGTGAAGCTTTTCTCGCGCATGAAATCGGAATCGCTTCGGAAAACATCATGCGCAACGCTAGTTTTGGTTGTAGAGCCTACGTCGCGCATCCAAAAGACGCGTCGCGCTCTGGCGAAAAAACAATTGACGCAAAAATGTTTTTTCACGATAAAAGACATTATATGTTAAGAGCCGCATGTCAATCCGCTCGCGCACCCAGGAACATACCCAGGAAGCTCCCGTGAACGCCGCAAACAGCATTCTTCTGTCTCCCGCCGACAATGTCGCGGTCGCCAATGGCCGCATCGAGATCGGCACCGTACTGCCGGGCGGCGCCGCCGCCGCCGCGCTGATCGAGCCGGGCCACAAGGTGGCGATCAAGCCGATTGCCGCCGGCGAAGCCGTGGTCAAATACGCCCAGGCAATCGGCCGTGCCACGCAGGATATCGCGCCCGGCGAGCATGTCCATTCGCACAATCTGGTCTTCGAAAGCGGGCGTTTGCCGGTGGTGCCGCCGAGCGAGGCCGTGCACGCGACCGAGGCCGACCGCGCCCGCACCTTCATGGGCTACCGCCGTGCCGACGGCCGTGCCGGCACGCGCAACTTCATCGGCATTCTCGCCAGCGTCAATTGCTCGGCCACCGTCTGCCATGCCATCGCCGACGCGGCGAACCGCACGCTTCTGCCGCAATATCCCGGCATCGACGGCTTCGTCCCGATCGTCCACGGCCAGGGCTGCGGCATGAGCGCCACCGGCGATGGCATGATGGTGCTGCACCGTACGCTGGCCGGCTATGCACGTCATCCGAATTTCGGCGGCGTGCTGATGGTCGGGCTCGGCTGCGAGGTCAACCAGCTCACCCTCTATGGCCAGAAGGGCGTCGCCGCGGGAAAACGCCATTTCAACATCCAGGAAGCCGGCGGCTCGCGCAAATCGGTCGAGAAGGCGCTGGTCGTGCTGGCCGAGATCGCCGAAGAGGTCGGCAAGCTTCAGCGTGAGCCGATCCCGGTCAGCGAGATCGTCGTCGGCCTGCAATGCGGCGGCTCCGACGGCATGTCCGGCATCACTGCCAACCCGGCGCTGGGTGCGGCCGTCGACATTTTGGCCGGCGTCGGCGGCGTCGGCATCCTCTCCGAAACGACGGAGATCTACGGCGCCGAGCACCTGCTTGCCTATCGCGCCGCAACTCCCGAGATCGCCGCCAAGCTCGACGGCTACGTGAAATGGTGGGAAGACCATGTCGCCAAGCATGGCGCATCCATCGACAACAATCCCTCGCCGGGCAACAAGCGCGGCGGCCTGACCACCATCCTGGAAAAGTCGCTCGGCGCGGTCGCCAAGGGCGGCCAGACGCCGCTCAACGGCGTCTTCGGCTATGCCGAAAAGGTCACCGGGCACGGGCTGGTGTTCATGGACACGCCCGGCTACGACCCGGTCTCGGCCACCGGCCAGGTGGCGGGTGGCGCGAACGTCATCGTCTTCACCACCGGCCGCGGCTCCTGCTTCGGCTGCCGGCCGACGCCGTCGATCAAGGTCGCCAGCAACTCGACCATGTACCACACCATGGAAGAGGACATGGACGTGAATTGCGGCGTCATCGCCTCGGGCGAAAAGACCATTGCCGGCATGGGCCGCGAGATCTTCGAACTGATCGTCGAGACAGCTTCGGGCCGCAAGACCAAGAGCGAGGAATTCGGCTACGGCGACAACGAGTTCGTGCCGTGGCACCTCGGTGCGACGCTCTAAGCCGGACCGCTCGCGACAGTCGCGAACACCTGACGTGATCGCCAGGTGTCACAGTTCGTACATCCCCGAAAAAAGAATGAACATTCCATATTGACTGAGTGATGGAATTAATATTCCATGCGACATATTGGAGGAGATTGGCAGCGGAGCTCCGACAGAAAGAACTCTTCCGCCCAGCCATTCGAAGCAGGCATCAAACAGCGCTTGCGCCTACCGAGATGATGCATTATCAAAATGCGGCAAATGTTTTTTATTGATAAAGTTCCGTTTCGGCCGCGCCATCCGAATGGAGCTTCCATAACATTCACCGGGCGACTTAGGGAGGACTCCTAATGAAATTCGTGACCAGCATTCTCAATCGCCGCGCCTTCGTGGCACTCACAGCCGCCTCGATGCTTGCCGGCGTGATGCATTCGGCCCCGGCATCCGCGGCCGACGTGACCATTCCGATCATCGTCAAGGACACCACGTCCTTCTACTGGCAGATCGTCCTGGCCGGCGC
Organism: Mesorhizobium sp. M0778; assembly: GCF_040320105.1. Taxonomy (NCBI): domain Bacteria; kingdom Pseudomonadati; phylum Pseudomonadota; class Alphaproteobacteria; order Hyphomicrobiales; family Phyllobacteriaceae; genus Mesorhizobium; species Mesorhizobium sp. M0778. Next base: position 109,650 of record NZ_JAMYPA010000018.1, read on the forward strand.
CCGCAAGGCCGGCAAGGACCTGGGCGTCAACGTGCCGGAGCTCGGCGCCCAAGCCGAGACCGACGTCAACGGCCAGATCTCGATCCTCGAAAATGCCGTCGCCGGCAACCCGGCCGCTGTCGTCATCGCGCCAACCGAAGCCAAGGCGCTCGGCAAGCCGATCGACGAGGCCGCCACCAAGGTCAAGATCATCGGTATCGACTCCGGTGCCGACTCCAAGGCCTTCACCTCGTTCCTGACCACCGATAACATTCAGGGCGGCCGCGTCGCCGCTGACGGCCTTGCAGCAGCCATCGGCGAAGCCAATGGCGGCAAGGTCGAGGGCGACGTCGCCCTGATCACCGCGCTTCCGGGGGCCGGCTCGCTCGAACAGCGCGCCCAGGGTTTTAAGGAACAGCTCGCCGCCAAATATCCGGGCCTCAAGCTGGTCGCCGACAAATACGCCGACGGCCAGGCCACCACCGGCCTCAACATCGCCACCGACCTGATTACCGCCAACCCCAACCTCAAGGGCATCTTCGCCTCCAACCTGATCATGGCGCAGGGCGTCGGTCAGGCGATCGCCGAGAACAGCCTCGCAGGCAAGGTCGGGCTGGTCGGCTTCGACAGCGACGAGAAGCTGATCAAGTTCCTCAATGACGGCGTCATTTCGGCGCTCGTCGTCCAGGATCCGTACCGGATGGGCTATGACGGCATCAAGACGGCGCTTGCCGCCTCGAAGGGCGAGAAGGTCGAAGCCAATGTCGACACCGGCGCCAACCTGGTCACCAAGGCCAACATGAAGGATCCGAAGATCGACGCGCTGCTCAACCCGAAGCTCGACTGAGCATCGCCACTGTGAACTGTTCCGGGGCCTTTTCGCCCCGGAAACATCCCACTCGTGCCAATCGCGAGGCCAATCTTTGGGGGCCAATCTGGGAGGATTGTCATGATGTCGACGGCGCAGGAACTCCATCCGGCCCCAACGCTTGAACCGGGCAGGATCATCCTCGAACTCCGCGGGCTGGAAAAGCGCTATCCCGGCACTCACGCGCTGAAGCCGGTCGACCTCGCCTTCAAGGCCGGCGAGATCCACGCCATCGTCGGCGAGAACGGCGCCGGCAAATCCACCCTGATCAAGCTTCTGACCGGCGTCATGCCGCGCACCTCCGGCGACGTCATCTGGGAGGGCAAGCCTGCCGCATTGGCGACGCCGCATGAGGCGATGGCGCTCGGCATCAATGCCGTGCATCAGGAAGTCGTCCTGTGCCGCCATCTCACCGTCGCCGCCAACATGTTCCTCGGCGAGGAGGATTCCCGTTTCGGCATCCTGCAGCAGCGGGCTATGGTCAGGCAGGCGCAGAAGATCATCGACGATCTCGGCTTCGACCTGCCGGCGCATGTCATGCTGGGTGACCTGACCATCGGTCAGCAGCAGTTGATCGCCGCCGCCCGCGCCACCGTGCGCGGCACCAAATTCCTGATTTTCGACGAACCGACCGCCTACCTCACCCGCAAGGAGGCCGACCAGCTGTTCACGCTGATCCGCCGGCTGAAGGGCGAAGGCGTCACCATCATCTACATCAGCCATCGCATGGAAGAAGTGTTCGAGCTCGCCGACCGCGTCTCGGTGCTGCGCGACGGCACGCTGGTCGGCACCAGGAATATCGCCGAGACCAATGACGCCGAGCTGGTCAAGATGATGATCAACCGCTCGATCGAGCAGGTCTACCACAAGGAGCATTTCACCCCGGGCGCGATGCTTGTAGAAACCAGGAACCTCTCCGGCAAGGGTTTCGAAAATGTCTCGATGTCCGTCCGCGCCGGCGAGATCGTCGGCCTCTACGGCCTGATCGGCGCCGGCCGCAGCGAGTTCGTCACCACGCTCTATGGCCGACACCGCAAATCGGGCGGCCAGATCCTCTGGGAGGGCAAGGAGGTCAAGGTCAATTCAGAACACGACGCGATCAGGCTCGGCATGGCGCTGGCCCCGGAAAGCCGCCGCGACCAGGGCCTCTGCCTCAACCTGCCGGTCGGGCTCAACCTCAATCTGCCGATCTACAAGCGCATCTCGAGCAATCTGCTGATCTCCCGTGCGCAAGAAAAAGCCCAGGCCGATCGCCAGATCGCCGACCTGCGCATCAAGACGCCGACGCGAAGTGCGCTGGCCTCCAGCCTGTCCGGCGGCAATCAGCAGAAGATCGTCATCGGCAAATGGCTCGCGCACGGCGCCAAGCTGTTCATCTTCGACGAGCCGACCGTCGGCGTCGATGTCGGCACCAAGGCCGAGATCTACCGCCTGTTTGGCGCGCTGCTATCCAAGGGCGCCGGCATCATCCTGATCTCGTCCTACCTGCCCGAGGTCTATGAGCTCGCCGACACGCTGCATGTGTTCCGGCGCGGCAAGCTGGTGGCCACTCATGGGTTTCGTACCGCTGACCACGAGGAGATCCTCACCCAGGCGCTGGCCGAGAAACAAGAAAGACCGGGAGGACGGATATGAGCACCGAGGCGATCGCTGCCGAAAGGCCGAAACGCAACTACAACGCCCTGTTCGGGCTGACACTGCTGGCACTGCTGGTTCTTTTGTGGATCATCTTGTCGGTGGCGACGCCGAGCTTCGCCTCGGCCAACAACATCTCGAACCTGTTGCGGCAAGGGTCGATGATCGCCATCCTGGCGGTCGGCCAGACCTTCGTCATCATCACCGGCGGCATCGACCTTTCCGTCGGCGCCGTTGTCGGCTTCGCCACCGTCATCGTCGCGATGCTGATCAACGCCGGCACACCGGTTTTCCTAGCCATCCTGATTACCTTGCTGGTCGGCGTCGCCATTGGCATGTTCCATGGCTTCGGCATCGTCAAGATGGGCTTGCCACCCTTCATCATCACCCTGGCGACGCTGACCTCGCTGCGTGGCATCGGCCTGTTGATGACCAACGGCAACTCGATCTCGATCAACAACGACGCCTTCCAGACGTTCTCGCGCAGTTCCTTCGTCGGCGTCCCCAATCTGTTCTGGATGGTGATCCTGGTCGGCATTCCGGCCTACATCTTCCTGCACCACAGCCGCTGGGGCCGCTACCTGTTCTCGGTCGGCTCCAACGCCGAGGCATCGCGTCTGTCGGGCGTCAACGTCCAGCGCACAATCTACATGGCCTATACATTGTCGGGGCTGTGTGCGGCCTTCGTCGGCGTGCTGCTCGCGTCGCGCATCGGCATCGGCAATCCGACGCAGGCCGAGGGCTGGGAATTGCAGGCGATCGCTTCTTCGGTGATCGGCGGCACGTCGCTGTTCGGCGCTGTCGGCTCCGTGCACGGGCCGCTGCTCGGCGCCTTCATCCTTGCCACCATCAACAACGGCGCCAATCTGCTCAACGTCAACGCCTTCTGGCAGCGCATCATCACCGGCGTGCTGATCATCGTCATCGTCTATTTCGACGGGCTGCGCCGCCGCGGCAAATAGATCGCCCCTAACAGCCGCCGGCCTCGCAACAGCAGAGCCGGCGGTGCCATGAACCGACTGGATTGAAGCATGAAAGCCGTCGTCTGCCGCTCGCCCGGCGAACTTGTGCTCGAAGATCGCCCGGCGCCTGGCGCGCCGCCCTCGGGCTGGGCGCTGGTCGCGGTCAGTCATGTCGGCATCTGCGGCACCGATTATCACATTTTTGAAGGCAAGCACCCGTTCCTCGCCTATCCCCGCATCATGGGCCATGAAGTCTCGGGGACCGTGCTGGAGACCGGCCAAGGCGTCGATCTGGCAATAGGCGAAGCGGTGATCGTCAATCCCTATCTCGCCTGCGGCAAATGCATCGCCTGCCGGCAAGGCAAGCCGAATTGCTGCGTCAGGATCGAGGTGCTCGGCGTCCATCGCGACGGCGCCATGTGCGAGCAGATCCTGGTGCCGGCGCAAAATCTTTATCCGGCAAACGGCCTGTCGCTGGCCGATGCGGCCGCCGTCGAATTCCTGGCGATCGGGGCGCATGCGGTGCGGCGCTCGCTGGCTCAATCGGGCGCGCGTACCCTGGTCATCGGCGCCGGCCCGATCGGGCTCGGCACGGCGCTGTTCGCCCGCATCGCCGGGCTCGACGTGACGCTGCTCGACATGAGTGCCGAGAGGCTGGGTTTCGCCGAAAGCGAACTCGGCTTCGCGACCCTCAACGGCTCGCAGGGCGCCGCCGCTGATCTGGTGCGGCAGGCGACCGACGGCGATGGTTTTGACGCGGTCTTCGACGCCACCGGCAACACCCAGTCGGTGCAGTCGGCCTTCGCCCATGTCGCGCATGGCGGCACGCTGGTGCTGGTCAGCGTCGTCAAGGACGACATCGCCTTTTCCGATCCCGAATTCCACAAGCGCGAGATGATGCTGATCGGCAGCCGCAACGCTCTGCGCGCCGATTTCGACCATGTCGCCGCTTCAATCCGCAACGGTGCGGTGCCGCTGGCAAAGCTAGTCACCCACCGCACCATGCTTGGCGAGACGCCGCGCGACCTCGCCCGCTGGGCACATGAGAAATCCGGGCTGATCAAGGCGGTCATCCAGGTCGGATGACACAACGATAGCCGCGTCTCAAAGCGCCGACAGTTTGAGTTCGATCCGCTCGGCCGGGAAGCGCGACTCCGAAAACTGGATCGGCTGACCGTCGGGCGTGACGTTGACGGCGACCGTCACCAGCACGATGGCGCCGGGCTGCAGGTCGAGGTCGGCAAGGTCGGCGGCATCGGCATGGCGCGCCGACAGCACGGTCGATTGCCGGAGATAGTCGTCGATGCCGAAACGTGCCAGCGATGCCGTGATCGAACCGGTTTCTGCCATAGCGGCATCGATGCCGGCAAAGCGCCTGGCATCGAACCAGCCGGCAGCGCGGGACACCGGCATTCCATCGGCTTCGCCGCGCGTTTCCAGGCGTATCACATCAGCCCCCTTCGCAAGGCCTAAGCCCTCTGCGACACGACGGTTGGCCGGCTCCACCGACGACGCGAGCAAGGTGATATGCCGCTCTGACGCCTGTCCTTGCAATCCCTCGGAAAAGCGGGTGCGGGCGCCGATCGGATAGGACAGCCGCTTTCGCGACAGCACGAAGGTGCCACGCCCTTGCTCCGCCTTGAGCACACCCTCCTGCACCAGCGCTGCGATAGCGCTGCGCACCGTATGGCGGTTGACGCCATAGCGTTCGGCAAGTGCCACCTCCGGCGGCAGCGCGGCATTCTCGGGAAAATCGCCGACGGTGATCGAGTGCAGGATCTGGTCGGCGATCTGCCGCCATAGCGCGACACCGCTGCGCCGCTCGATGCTGTTGGCTTGCCCGATCATTTCCCGCCCCAATCTTTGCGCCGACCTTTTGGCCCGTGTCACGTACACGTCATAGACACGCGCTAGATAATAGATATAATTTGTATAGTTGTCTATATCAATAGACAAATGCACGCGAACGAGGAGCACCGGCCATGCGAGGACAGGAAGCGCGAGAGCAGGCCGAGCGCAAGGCCGTAATGGCGACGCTGGCGCAATCGGCCGGCGACGACATTGTCCGCCTCTGGGACGAAGCCGGCCTGCCTTGCGAAGCAGAACTTCTACGTGGCCCCGAAGCCGGCCTGGTGACCGTGCGCGGCCGCATTGGCGGTGGCGGCGCGCCGTTCAATGTCGGCGAGGCGACGGTCACCCGCGCCACGGTGCGGCTTGCGTCCGGCCATGTCGGCCACTGCTACGCGCTTGGTCGCGACAAGCAGAAGGCAAGGCTGGCGGCAATCGCCGACGCGCTCTGGCAGGATCCGGCCCACCGCAACGAGGTCGAGACCAGGATCGTCGCGCCCTTGCAAGCCGCACTGGCCAAGGCGCGTGACCAGCGCCGCGCAGAGACGGCGGCGACCAAGGTCGATTTCTTCACCATGGTACGCGGGGAAGACTGATGGACATCGCCACTCAATCCATTGAGGGCGGCTTCGCCGATCCGGTATTCAACGCGCAGACCGTATTCCGCGCCGTCATGGACGCGATGGCGCGGCCGGGCAGCGTGCAGCCGCTGCCGGCCCTCGCCCACCCCCCGGCGCCGCTGTCGGCCATCGCCGGCGCCATTGCTCTGGCGCTGTGCGACAACGACACGCCGCTCTGGCTCGACCCGGCTTTGCAGGGGTCGGCGGCGGTGAAATCCTGGCTTGGCTTCCATACCGGCGCGCCGCTGGCCAACACCCCGGCCGACGCGCATTTCGCGCTGATTGCCACGCCGGCCGAGATGATGGCGCTCGACGGGTTTTCGCAAGGCACCCAGGATTATCCCGATCGTTCGACGACGCTGATCCTTGAGGTCGGCGATCTCGTCTCCGGCGCTCCGCTGCTGCTCGAAGGCCCGGGCATCGAGAAGACGGCGACGATCGCGCCGGCGCAAATGCCGCGTCATTTCGTCGAGCAATGGAAGCAGAACAATCAGCGCTTTCCGCGGGGTGTCGACATCATCCTCGCCACGTCCGACGCAATTGCCTGCCTGCCGCGCACGACGCGCATTAAGACGATGGAGGCGTAGGATGTATGTCGCGGTAAAAGGCGGTGAAGCAGCCATCCGCAACGCCCACAAATTGCTCGCCGACCGCCGGCGCGGCGATCGCTCGGTGCCCGCACTTCGGCTCGACCAGATCGTCGAGCAGCTGGCGCTCGGCGTCGACCGGGTGATGAGCGAAGGTTCGCTCTACGACAGGGAATTGGCGGCACTCGCCATCGTCCAGGCGCGCGGCGACATGATCGAGGCGATCTTCCTGGTTCGCGCCTATCGCACGACGCTGCCGCGCTTCGGCTATACCAGGGCGATCGAAACCGGCTCGATGCTGGTCGAACGGCGCGTGTCGGCGACCTACAAGGACCTGCCCGGCGGGCAGTTGCTCGGCCCGACTTTCGACTACACCCACCGGCTGCTCGATCCCGAGCTTGCCGCCGGCGGCGAAGTCGCCGAACCGGAGCAGCGTGCAGGCGAAGCGGAGGCGATGCCGCGCGTCTCGGCCATCCTCGCTCGCGAAGGCCTGATCGAGCCCGACGGCGACATGCCCGGGGATCATGTCCCCGGCGACATCACCCGCGAGCCGCTCGAATTCCCGATGGCGCGTGATATCCGCCTGCAGGCGCTGTCGCGCGGTGACGAGGGGTTTCTGCTGGCGCTCGGCTATTCCACCCAGCGCGGCTATGCGCGCAACCATCCTTTCGTCGGCGAGGTTCGTATCGGCGAGGTCGAACTGGAACTGGACGTGCCGGAACTGCCCTTTGCCGTGCCGCTCGGCAGCATCCGCGTCACCGAATGCCAGATGGTCAACCAGTTCAAGGGCTCGGCCAAGGCGCCGCCGCAATTCACCCGCGGGTACGGCCTCGTCTTCGGCCAGAGCGAGCGCAAGGCGATGGCCATGGCGCTATGCGACCGCGCTCTTCGTGCAACCGAATTCGGCGAAGATGTCGTCGCCGCCGCGCAAGACGAAGAGTTCGTCATCTCGCATTCCGACAATGTCCAGGCGACCGGCTTCGTCGAGCATTTGAAGCTGCCACACTATGTTGATTTTCAGGCCGAGCTCGACCTCGTGCGCCGCATGCGCGCCGCGCACGACGCCCGCGAAAACGCCGGCAAGGCCGAAGAGAAGAGGCAGGCCGCGGAATGACCGGACAACCGACCGACATCGCCACCTACAACTTCGCCTATCTCGACGAGCAGACCAAGCGGATGATCCGCCGCGCCATCCTCAAGGGCATCGCCATCCCCGGCTATCAGGTGCCGTTCGCCTCGCGCGAGATGCCGATGCCCTATGGCTGGGGCACCGGCGGCGTCCAGGTCACGGCGTCGATCATCGGACCGGACGATGTTCTCAAGGTCATCGACCAGGGCGCCGACGACACCACCAATGCCGTCTCGATCCGCGCCTTCTTCAAGAAGGTCGCCAATGTCGCGGTCACCACCGAGACGGCCAAGGCGACCATCATCCAGACCCGCCATCGCATCCCTGAACATCCGCTGAGTGCCGGTCAGGTGCTGGTCTATCAGGTGCCGATCCCCGAGCCGCTGCGCTTCCTCGAGCCGCGCGAAACGGAGACGCGCAAAATGCATGCGCTTGAGGAATACGGCCTCATGCATGTGAAGCTCTACGAGGACATCGACAGGCACGGCCGCATCGCCACCACCTATGCCTACCCGGTCAAGGTCGAAGGCCGCTATGTGATGGATCCGTCGCCGACGCCGAAATTCGACAATCCCAAGATGCACCGTTCGCCGGCTCTGCAGTTGTTCGGCGCCGGCCGCGAAAAACGCATCTATGCGCTGCCGCCCTTTACCGAGGTGGTCAGCCTCGACTTCGAGGATCATCCCTTCGAAGTGCAGACCTTCGACCAGCCCTGCGCGCTGTGCGCGGCCGAGAACGTCTATCTCGACGAGGTCATCCTCGACGACCATGGCGGCCACATGTTCGTCTGCTCCGACACCGATTATTGCGAGAAGCGGCGCGCCGAAGGCCACCTCGCGCCCGAGACCCATCTTGCCCCAGGAAAAATGGAGCCGGCTGAATGACCGACGAACCGCTGCTGCGCGTTTCGGCGCTGTCCAAATTCTACGGCTCGCGCGTCGGCTGCGAGAACGTCACCTTTGATCTGTGGCCGGGCGAAGTGCTGGCGGTGGTCGGCGAATCCGGTTCCGGCAAGACGACTTTGCTCAACTGCCTGTCGACTCGGCTGCTGCCCTCTTCCGGCACCGCCAGCTACCGCATGCGCGACGGCCAGTTCCGTGAGCTTTACCGCATGAGCGAGGCCGAGCGCCGCTTCCTGATGCGCACCGACTGGGGCTTTGTCCATCAGAACCCCGCCGACGGGCTGCGCATGACGGTGTCGGCCGGCGCCAATGTCGGCGAACGGCTGATGGCGGTCGGCGACCGCCACTATGGCAGGATCCGCGCGACGGCGGTCGACTGGCTGTCGCGCGTCGAGATCGACGAGGACCGCATCGACGACGAGCCGCGCGCCTTCTCCGGCGGCATGCGCCAGCGCCTGCAGATCGCCCGCAACCTGGTCACAGGGCCGCGGCTGGTGTTCATGGACGAGCCGACCGGTGGCCTCGACGTTTCGGTACAGGCACGCCTGCTCGATCTGCTGCGGGGGCTGGTCACCGATCTCGGCCTGGCGGCCATCGTCGTCACCCACGATCTCGCCGTGGCGCGGCTGTTGTCGCAGCGCATGATGGTGATGAAGGACGGCCGTGTTGTCGAAAGCGGCCTCACCGACCGCGTCCTCGACGATCCGCGCGCGCCCTACACCCAGTTGCTTGTCTCCTCGATTCTGCAGGTGTGACGATGATTGCTCCGGCGTACCCCCCTCTGGCCTGCCGACCATCTCCCCCTCAAGGGGGGAGATCGGCAGCTTTTATGTCCCGCCCGTTCTGCGACACAGGAGAATGGCGAAACCGAATGCGACAGCCAATCTCCCCCCCTGAGGGGGAGATGGCCGGCAGGCCAGAGGGGGGTGTTGGCCCGCAAACGAATGGCGATTGGAGGACCTTCTGATGGCAACCCCGCTCGTCGTCTCCGATGTCGCCAAGAGCTTCACCATGCATCTGCGCGACGGCATCAAACTGCCTGTCGTCGCCGGCGTCTCGTTCGCGATCAGGGCCGGCGAATGCTCCGTGCTCGGCGGCCCGTCCGGCGCCGGCAAGAGCTCGATCCTGAAAATGCTCTACGGCAATTATGCCGTCGACGCAGGCCAGATCATCGTCCAGCACGAGGACGGGCTCATCGATCTCGCCACGGCCAGCCCGCGCACCGTGCTAGCCGTGCGCCGGCTCACGATCGGCTATGTCAGCCAGTTCCTGCGCACCGTGCCGCGCGTCTCGGCGCTCGATGTCGTCGCCGAACCGCTGGTCGAGCGCGGCGAGGAGCGCGAAGCCGCGCGCGGCAAGGCACGCGACTTGCTGGCCCAATTGAACCTGCCGGAAAAACTCTGGGCGCTGCCGCCGGCGACGTTCTCCGGCGGCGAACAGCAGCGCGTCAACATCGCGCGCGGCTTCATCACCGAGCATCCGATCCTGCTGCTCGACGAGCCGACCGCTTCGCTTGATGCGAAGAACCGGGACGTCGTGATTTCCCTGATCGCCGCCAAGAAGGCGGCGGGCGTCGCTTTGCTCGGCATCTTCCACGATTACGACGTGCGCGAAGCCGTCGCCGATCGCATCATAGACGTGACCGCCTTCGCCGCTGGGAAAATCGCCGCATGACCAGGAAATTGTCGGAGGCCCCGCTGGTCCACGAGACGGCGGAGATCGAGAACTCGACGCTCGGCCGCTGGACCGAGATCGCCGACCGAAGCCGGGTTTCGGAAAGCATGATCGGCGACTATTCCTACATGATGCAGGACTGCAGCGTCTGGTGCGCGACAATAGGCAAATTCGCCAACATCGCCGCCAGCGTCCGCATCAATGCCACCAATCATCCGACCTGGCGGCCGACGCTGCACCATTTCACCTATCGCGCCTCCGACTATTGGGACGACGCCGAGCACGAGAGCGAATTCTTCGCTCAGCGCCGCGCCAAACGCGTCACCATCGGCCACGACACCTGGCTCGGCCATGGCTCGACCGTCCTGCCCGGCGTCACCGTTGGCGACGGTGCGGCGGTCGGTGCCGGCGCAGTGGTATCGAAGGACGTCGCTCCCTACACCATCGTCGGCGGCGTACCGGCCAAGCCGATCCGCGAGCGCTTCGACCGCCGCACCGCGGAGCGCTATCAGGCGCTCGCCTGGTGGGATTGGGATCATGCAAGGCTGCGCGCCGCGCTCGACGATTTCCGGGAGCTGTCGGCGGAGGCTTTTCTGGAGAAGTATGGTGGCTAAGGATCGTGAATGGTAATGGCGGGCAGCGAATAAATTTCGAGGCTCAGGAAAGCCTTTCTTATCACCATTCACCGTTCGAGCTTCTCGCGCCGAGTTGATCCCGCCCCGCTCCAGGCTGTGGGCGGTAACAAAACTGACATCAATCAGACACCGCAGGTTCACGTAGCTGCGCTAGCGAGGGTTAACAGACCTTCAATTGCGATTGGACTGGAGCCTGCACCATGTCAGCTACGCTCGAAATCCGCGGCGTCACCCGCCGGTTCGGCAAGAACACCGCCGTCAGCAATGTTCACATCTCGATCCCGCAAGGACAGATGGTCGGCGTCATCGGCCGCTCCGGCGCCGGCAAATCGACCCTTCTGCGCATGATCAACCGCCTCATCGATCCCAGCCAGGGATCCATCCTGTTCGACGGCGTCGAGGTTTCCGGGTTGCGCGGCTCGCCGCTCCGGCGTTGGCAACGCGACTGTGCCATGATCTTCCAGCAGTTCAATCTGGTGCCGCGCCTCGATGTGCTGACCAATGTGCTGCTCGGCCGGCTCAACCACCGCTCGACCCTGTCCAACCTGTTCGGCATGTTCTCCCGCAACGAATGCGCCGAGGCGGTTGCAGCCCTCGAGCGCCTGGACATCGCCCGCACCGCGCTGCAGCCCGCCGGCACGCTTTCCGGCGGCCAGCAGCAGCGCGTTGCGATCGCGCGTGCCATGATGCAGCAGCCGAAGGTGTTGCTCGCCGACGAGCCGATTGCCTCGCTCGATCCGCTCAACGCCAAAGTGGTGATGGATTCGCTGCAGGATATCAATTTGCGCGAGGGTATCATCGTCATCACCAATCTGCATACGCTGGATACGGCGCGCAACTATTGCAACCGCATCATCGGCATGGCCGCCGGCAAGGTCGTCTTCGACGGCCCGCCCGAAGACCTCAATCGCGAGGCGGTGCGCATGGTCTATGGCGCCGACAGCAATGGCGGCGAAATCTCCGAGGCCATCACCTCGACCAGTGTCGCCATCAAACAGAAAATCGCTGCATCCGCCGGACCGCTCGAGCCAGCGTTTCCTGGTTATTGAGAACGGCCTGATCGCCGCCCGCGTCAAAGGCACTCGTCAAAATTCGATCGCAACCGGCGCGAGGCCGGATCAAAGGAGAGAGACCCAATGTTCAGGAAGATGGTTTTTGGCGCGGTTTCATTGCTCGCCATCGCGGCCAGTGCCGCTCACGCCCAGGATATCAAGGAATTCCGCATCGGTATCCTTGGCGGTGAAAATGAAGCGGACCGGCTGCGCAATTTTCAGTGCCTCGCCGATCACCTGACGTCCGAATTCGGCTTCGAGAAGGTCTCGCTGTTCCCGGCCGCCGACTACGACGGCGTCATCCAGGGCCTGCTCGGCGGCACGCTCGATTTCGCCGAGCTTGGTGCGTCGGGCTATGCCAGCGTCTACCTCAAGGATCCGAACGCGGTGACCCCGATCCTCACCACCCAGCAGACCGACGGTGCGACCGGTTATTATTCGATAGGCTTGGCGCTGAAGTCGTCCGGCATCACCGACATCAAATCGGCCAAGGGCAAGAAGCTCGGTTATGCCGACCCGGATTCGACGTCGGGCTATCTGATCCCGCTGACCCAGATCCCGAAGGACACCGGCGCTTCGAACGAAACCTTCTTCGCCTCGACCCAGTTCAATGGCGGCCACGAGAACAACCTTCTCGCCGTCCGCGACGGCAAGGTCGACGTGGCGGTTGACGACTCCTCGGGCATCGGCGACTTCAAGAACGGTTACACGTCCGGCACCTTCCACAAGGAAGTCGCCAAGGGCGCCGTCGACCCCAACGACTTCGTCGAAGTCTGGCGCTCCGGCCTGATCCCGAATGGCCCGCTGGTCGTGCGCACCGCGCTCGGCGGCGATATGAGCGCCAAGCTCGCCAACTTCTTCACCAGCTTGCCGGCCAAGGACAAGCCTTGCTTCGAAGCCATCGAAGGCGGCGATTTCACCGGCTACGTTCCAGTGAAGCCGGACTTCTACAGCGTCATCGTCGAAGCCCGCAAAGCGGCGATCGGCGGGTGAATGCAATTGAAAAGGGCGGCCTTACCAGCGCCGCCCTTTTTGCATGCCGATCATGACCATCTCAGCCACGATCCGTTCAGACGCGACCCGGCGGACGGCCGACACCTGGCGACGCCAGACGTCCTTGCGCCGGTTCTACACCGCGCTCGGCATCGGCTTGCTGCTTGTCGCCATGTGCACAGCCATGTGGTTCGCCGACGAGGCCAATGCCGGACATTTCTTCGATCGGCTGCCGCACATACTGGATTTCCTTAGCTGGCTTGTTCCCAAGGACTGGAATGACGTCTGGCGCGCGCTGTTCGACATCGCATCGCCGCACGACAAAGGCAGCCAGGAGTTCAACTTCCCGCTTGGCCGCATCTATCTCTGGGGCGGCTTTTATCTACCCGAATATTTCGAGCTGATGCTCACCACGCTCAACGTGGCGCTGGTTTCCACTTTCATCGGCTTCGTCTTTGCGGTGCCCTTTTCCTTCATCGCCGCGCGCAACTTGACGCCCAGTCCGGTGCTCAGGCTCGTCGTCAAGCGCTTCATGGAACTGCTTCGCGCCTTCCCGGAGATCGTCATTGCCGGCCTTTTCGCAGCCATCCTCTCGACCGGCCCGGTCGCGGCCATCATCGCCATCGGCCTGCATTCCATCGGCGCCCTCGGCAAGCTCTTCTACGAGATCAACGAAAACATCGACATGCGCGCCGAAGAAGGCCTGCGCGCGGTCGGCGCCAACTGGTTCGAGCGCGTGCGCTTTGCCGGCCTGCCGCAAGTGCTGCCCAATTTCACGTCCTACACGCTGCTCAGGATCGAGATCAATGTCCGCATCTCGACCATCATCGGCGCGGTCGGGGGTGGTGGCATCGGCGAGGAACTGAAGCTCTCCATCTCGCGCGGCTTCGGCGCCAAAACGCTGGCACTGGTGCTGCTGCTGTTCACGACGATCTTCCTCGTCGACCAGTTCTCTGCCTGGCTAAGGCGCAAGCTCGTCGGTGAGCAGGCATTCATGATGGGCGCCTGAGCATGGCCGCAATGACCGCCGATGAGATGCAGTCGATCGAAGAGCGCTTTCCCCAAGTGTTCCGGCGGCCCCTGTACAAACGCTTCGGCCCGCTGGTCCTGTTCACCGGCATCCTGCTCTACCTCCTCTACGCCTTGTGGTTCTTCAGCCTGCCGCAAGTGCTGAGGGAATCGCACTGGGAACGCCTGCCGCTCTTTCTGACGCAATGGATCAGCTACGATCTGCAGCCGGAATTCCGTCTCGATCAGCCTCAGATCACGCCCAAATACCCGCGTTTTTCCGCGCTCGGCGAAGATCCTCATCCCGACTGGGTCATCACCAGTGCGAACGGCTCCTACACCATTCTGATCGACGGCCGGGCCAAATCGGTTACCTTCGACAAGACCGAGGCGATGCTGGTCGCCAATGGCCAGACGGTGCCGGTGTCCTTGGCCAGCGGCAAGCCGGTGATATCCGGCCTGGTGCCGGACTGGATCACCGCACACGACGACGAAATCGTCGCCAGGATGGGCTTTGCCGGCGAGGTCCGCATAACCGTCGATCGCGTCAAGGTCCGCAAGCGCTTCCTCGGCTGGGCGAATTTCGTCTTCGACACACGCTCGCCCTTCTTCGGCAAGTCGCCCGGCGAGGTGGTCTCGTTGCTGATGTCCGGACCCCAGCTCAAGCCCGGCACATCCAATCTGGCACTGGCCGGCGACAACATCTGGAACAACGCCCAATGGCAGCATGGCGATGTCTGGACGAAGCTGTTCCAGACCATCGTCATGGCATTTCTCGGCACCTTGCTCGGCGGCATCGTCGCCTTCCCGCTCGCCTTCTTTGCCGCCCGCAACATCACCCCGAGCGGCGTGATCAGTCAGGTGCTCAAGCGCTTCTTCGATTTCATGCGTTCGGTCGACATGCTGATCTGGGCGCTGTTCTTCACCCGCGCCTTCGGCCCCGGCCCGCTGGCCGGCAGCGCCGCGATCTTCTTCACCGAGATCGGCACGCTCGGCAAAGTCTATTCGGAAGGCCTTGAGAACATCGACGACAACCCGCGCGAGGGCATCCAGTCGACCGGCGCCAACGGCTTGCTGGTGCAGCGCTATGGCGTGCTGCCGGAAGTGATTCCGGTCTTCATCAGCCAGACGCTCTACCAGTGGGAATCCAACACCAGGGGCGCAACGATCATCGGCGCTGTCGGTGCCGGCGGTATCGGCCTGAAGCTTTGGGAAGCGATGCGCACCAATTCCAACTGGGCCAATGTCTTCTACATGGTGCTCTTGGTCCTGCTCGTCGTTTTCATCTTCGACAACATTTCCAATTTCCTGCGCCGCCGCTTGAGCAGGACGATCCACGACTACAACAGGATCCAGGCCGACCAGGGGTGACGGCCGCGTTGCGCCGGCGGCAGTTAGGCCGCCTTACTCCACCCGCTCCTGATATGCCTGTAGCCGTCGCGGTAGACAGCTTCCGGGCCTTCGGAAAAGTCGCGCCACACCTTGGTGGCCGCGGCCAAATCCTTCAGCGAACGCCCGAACGCCTCGATCGTCAGCCAATCGTCGTAGCCGCTCTTGCGGATGGCGGAGAACGTCTCCTTCCAGGGAATATGGCCACGGCCCGGCACGCCGCGATCGTTCTCCGAAATATGGATATGGACGACGTTCTTGCGGTTGCGCGAATAGGCGCCGATCGGGTCGGCCTCTTCGATGTTGGCATGGAAGGTGTCGTACATCGCCTTGATGTGCGGCCGGTCGATCGCGTCGATATGCTCCGACAAATCGTCCATCGTGTTGAGCAGATAGCATTCGAAGCGGTTGAGCGCCTCCAGCCCGATGGTGACGCTCTTGTTGCCGGCATGGTCGCCAATGGCGCGTTGCGAAGCGATCGAACGTTTTTTCTCGGCCGCCGTCGGCCCGCTGCCGGAGAAGGCCCCGAGCGTCGAATGGAGCGGGCCGCTCAACGTGTTCGCGCCAAGCGCCTGAGCGCAGTCGATCGCCGATTTCATGTAGTCGATACCGGCCTTGCGCGTCGAGGCATCCGGCGAGATCAAATTCATCGCCGGATCGCCCATCGCCGAGACGGCGGTGCGTTGCAGCCCGATACGGTCGAGCAGCTCGCCGAGTTTCCTGTAGTCGTCCGGCGTGCCGGAGAAGACCGGTATCTCGACGCCGTCGAAGCCGGTCGCCTTGATGTCTCTCAACAGCGGCTCGTGTTTTTTCGACACGGCCGTCGTCCACAACAGCATGCACATGCCGATCTTCATCTACGCCCCTCCCCTTTGACGGCCGGCTGGCTCCTCCGCCGACTTCGCTATAAGCCCCTCATCCGGCCGCTTCGCGGCCACCTTCTCCCCGCTGGGGAGAAGAGTCAGACGCAGCGCTGGCGATCTCCTCTCCCCTGGGGGAGAAGTCGGATTGCCCCGAATTGCCCTTGCAATTCGGCTGGCAATCCGAGTGAGGGGGGACACCCTTAACCGGGCGCAGCGATTAGAGTTTCGTCCACGCCCCGTTCTTCTTCGACGACTTCACGCAGGCTTCGATGAAGGCCATGCCTTCGACGCCGTCTTGCACGGTTGGGAAGACGACATCCTTAGCCGGCTTGCCGCCCGTCCGGCGCGCCGCACGAATAGCCCGCGCGGCTTCCTGGTAGATGTTGGCGAAACCTTCGAGATAGCCTTCCGGATGCCCTGGCGGGACGCGGCTGACGCGCCCCGCGACGGGGAGCGCGCCGGCGCCATTTCGGGTAATCAACTGCTTCGGCTCGCCGAACGGCGTGTACCAGAGATAGTTCGGCTCGGCCTGCACCCATTCGAGCCCGCCCTTCGAGCCGTAGATACGCAATTTCAGCCCGTTCTCGTGGCCGGGCGCCACCTGGCTGGCCCAGACCATGCCCTTGGCCGGGTGCGACCCGCCGACCGGCTTGAAGCGCAGCAGCACATTGATGTTGTCGTCGAGCAGCCTCCCCGGCACGAAGGCATCGAGATCGGCCGACAACGAATCGAGCTCCAGCCCGGAGACGAAACGGGCAAGGTTGTAGGCATGGGTGCCGATATCACCCAGCGCACCGCCCGCACCCGCCTGCTTGGGGTCTGAGCGCCACGCAGCCTGCTTCTGGCCGGTGGCGGCCAGGTCCTCGGTCAGCCAGTCCTGCGGATATTCCGACTGCACGATGCGGATATCGCCGAGCTGCCCCTTGGCCACCATCTCGCGTGCCTGCCGCACCATCGGATAGGCGGTGTAGTTATGCGTCAGCACGAACACTTTGCCGGTCTTTTCGACCAGCGCCGCCAGCTTCTTTGCCTCGGCCAGCGTCGTCGCCAGCGGCTTGTCGCAGATGACGTGGATGCCGGCCTCGAGAAAAGCCTTGGCAGCCGGCACGTGCACATTGTTCGGCGTGACGATGGCGACCACCTCGATGCCGTCCGGCCGCTTGGCCTCCGCCTTGGCCATCTCGGCATAGGAGCCGTAGCTGCGTGCCGGATCGAGCCCAAGCTCGGCCGCCGAGGCCTTGGCGCGCTCCGGATTCGATGACAGCGCGCCGGCGACCAGCACGAACTCGTTGTCCATGCGCGCCGCGATGCGGTGCACCGCGCCGATAAAGGCGCCTTGTCCGCCGCCAACCATGCCGTAGCGGATCGGACCGCCCCCGGTTTCCGCCTTCGATGCGCCGACCATGATTTTCTCCCTCGTTGTCTGAGATACCCCTCCCCCTTGAGGGAGGGTGGCCCGAAGGGCCGGGAGGGTCGGTCAATGCCGAGCTCAACCCAGCGACCCCACCCCGATCCGCTGCGCGGATCGACCCTCCCCTCAAGGGGGAGGGAAAGCTGTGTTAGATCCCCATCATCCCGCGCAGCACCTTTTTGTCGGTCGTGCCGCCGGCGAAATCGTCGAATGCCTTTTCCGTAACCCTGATGATATGATGCTGGATGAAGGGAGCGCCCTCGGCAGCACCATCCTCCGGGTGCTTCAGGCAGCATTCCCATTCCAGCACCGCCCATGAATCATAGTTGTATTGGGTAAGCTTGGAGAAGATGCCGCCGAAATCCACCTGTCCGTCGCCGAGCGAGCGGAACCGCCCGGCACGGTTGGTCCAGCTCTGGTAGCCCGAATAGACGCCTTGCCGCCCGGTCGGATTGAACTCGGCATCCTTGACGTGGAACGCCTTGATCCGCTCGTGGTAGATGTCGATGAATTCGAGATAATCGAGCTGCTGCAGCAGGAAGTGCGACGGGTCGTAGTTGATGTTGCAGCGCTTGTGGCCGCCGACCGCATCGAGGAACATCTCGAATGTCGCGCCGTCGAACACGTCCTCGCCCGGATGGATTTCGTAGCCGACATCGACGCCGTTCTCGTCATAGACGTCGAGGATCGGCTTCCAGCGCTTGCCGAGTTCGGCAAATGCTTCCTCGATCAATCCCGCCGGCCGCTGCGGCCACGGGTAGAGGTAAGGGAAGGCCAACGCCCCGCAAAACGACACCGACGCCTTGAGCCCGAGATTCTTCGACGCCTTGGCGCCGAACTTCATCTGCTCGACCGCCCATTGCTGCCTGGCTTTTGGATTGTTGTGCACCGCAGGTGGAGCGAAGCCGTCGAATTGTGCGTCGTAGGCCGGATGCACCGCCACCAGCTGACCCTGCAGATGCGTCGACAGTTCAGTGATCTCGACGCCGGCATCGGCGCAGATGCCCTTCACCTCGTCGCAATAGGCCTTCGACGACGCTGCCTTCTCGAGATCGAACAGCCGGGCGTCCCATGTCGGGATCTGCACGCCCTTGTAGCCCAGACCGGCCGCCCATTTGGTGATCGAGGCCAGCGAGTTGAACGGAGCGGCGTCGCCCGCAAACTGCGCCAGGAACAGACCAGGCCCCTTCATCGTCGTCGGCATCGGCATCTCCCTATGTTTCGCGACCAAGCATAGCGCCGATTGAAAACAGGGCCAGCCTCTTTGGTCTCTTTGCACAGCGCGCTCGGCGCCGCTATTCTGGTATTACCAAATGCCGAAATCTGGTCAAGCCATTTGACGCGCGGCCGCAGTCCTGCAACCATGCCGAGCTGCCCAACATAATTCAACGTAATCAATGCTGTAAGCAAGAGACGGCGCTTGATGGTAGCACTTCTTGCCGTCCAGATGAAATTACTGTAGACCTCCCATCAAGCCCAATTGGTCGAACCAGTTTGCCAAAAAATGCTGGGAGGCCTTGGGGAGGAATCATGCAGCGCACTTCGGCAGAGTGCGTCGCAGGCGAACTGGTACAGGCGATTCTGGGAAGGATAGACCATGCATCTTTCGACGCACAATTGGATGCGGGCGGAGCCGCTGGAAACGACGCTCAAGCGCATCAAGAAATTCGGCTATGAGTCGATCGAGATTTCCGGCGAACCCGAACAGTACAAGACCAAGGAAACACGCGCGCTGCTGAACGAGTACGGCATCCGTTGCTGGGGAGCGGTGACGCTGATGCTGGGCGAGCGCAATCTCGCCGCCAAGGACCAGGGCCAGCGCGAGCGCTCGGTGCAATATGTCAAGGACGTGCTGACCATGGTCAGCGAGCTCGACGGCGAGATCATCACGCTGGTTCCCGCCACCGTCGGCAAGGTCGTGCCGGACGGCACCGAGGAAGAGGAATGGAAATGGGTGGTCGACGCCACCCGGGAATGCTTCACCCACGCCAAGAAGGTCGGCGTCAAGATCGCGGTCGAGCCGCTCAACCGCTTCGAAACCTACCTGTTCAACCGCGGCGCCCAGGCACTGGCCCTTGCCGATGCGGTCAGCCCCGAATGCGGCGTCTGCCTCGACGCCTACCACATCCACATGGAAGAATTTAACGTCTATGACGCCATCCGGCAGGTCGGCAAGCGCCTGTACGACTTCCATGTCGCCGACAACAACCGCTTCGCTGCCGGCCTCGGGCAGATCGACTGGCCGAAGATTGTCGGCACGCTGAAGGAGATCGGCTATGACGGCGCGCTGACCAATGAATTCGTCGCCCCAGTCGACCGCACGCCGGCAGCCCCCTATCCCGACATGGTCGAACGCAATCCGGTCGACATCTCGCCAGAGCAGCTGAAATTCATTCAGGACCACGGCTCCAGCGTGCTCACGGAAAAATTCTACACTGACCAGATGCGCATCAATGCGGAAACGCTGCTGCCGCTGATCAAGTAGCCAAGCCGTTTGGAAAGAGCCCTTCCGCCTCACCGCGGCCGGGCCGAGGATGAACATGCGCATCAAGACGGTCCAAGCCTGGTGGGTTCGCATACCGATCGAAGCCGCGAAGCAGCACCGCAGCGACTTCGGTCAGGTGGCGACGTTCGACGCCGCCATCCTGCGCATCGAAACCGACGACGGGCTTGTCGGCTGGGGCGAAGGCAAGAACGCCGCCGGCAGCGCCGGCAGCTACGGCGCCCTTGTCCATTTGCTGAACCATGAGGTCGGGCCGCAGCTGGTCGGCCTCGACCCGGCCGACATCGGCGTCATCTGGGAGATGCTCTACAATGGCGCGCGTCACGACAGCGCCGCCCGCGCCGGCCACGCCATGCCGCAATTGGCACGACGCGGCATGAGCATCGCCGCTATCAGCGCCGTCGACATCGCATTGTGGGACATTCTCGGCAAATCGCTCGGCGTTCCGGTCTGGCGGCTGCTCGGCGGCCGCAAGCTGGACCGCATGCCGGCCTATGCTTCCGGCGGCTGGGCAACTGCGGAAGCCATCGGCGACCAGCTGCAGTCCTACATCGCCAAGGGCGGCTTCAAGGCGCTGAAGATGCGCGTCGGCGCCATGGACGGCGCCCCGCACGTCTCCGCCGCCCGCGTCCGCGCCGCAAGACAGGCGCTCGGTCCCGATATCGACCTGATGGTCGACGCGCACGGCACCTACACGGTGGCCGAAGCCAAGCGCTTCATCCATCTCGCCGGCGACCTCGATCTCGCCTGGTTCGAGGAGCCGGTGATCGCCGACGACAAGCCCGGCATGGCCGAGGTGCGCGCCTGCGGCTCGATCCCGATCGCCACCGGCGAAAGCGAGGCGACCCGCTATGCCTTCCGCGACCTCGCTGTGCTCAAATCCGCCGATATCTTCCAGCCGGATCCGGCCTTTTGCGGCGGCATCAGCGAGGCGATGAAGATCGGAACCATCGCCAGCGCCTTCAATCTGCGCTTTGCGCCGCATCTTTGGGCGGGTGCGCCCTGCTTTTTTGCCGGGCTGCATGTCTGCGCCGCTTCGCCGGCGAGCTTCACCGTCGAATATTCACTCGGCGCCAACCCGATGATCCACGATCTGATCGAAGAGACTGTCGAAGCAAAGGACGGTATGGTAGCGATCCCTGATAGACCCGGGCTGGGATTCACTATTTCGGAGCGGTTCCTGGAGGCGCACGCGCAACACGGCTGACATGAAAGAAAAGAACCTTCTCGCGGAACTCGCCGCCTACCTGTTCTCCCATTCGGACAAGGAGACGGGCCGCACGCCGTCGGAGCGCGAACTGGCAGAGCATTTCAGCGTCAGCCGCGGTCAGATCCGCGAGGCGCTGGCCATTCTCGAGGCCATGCGCATCGTCGAACGACGGGCGAAGTCCGGCATCTACATCGATACAAAGCAGGCGAGCGTCGAGGCTATGGCGCTGTTCGCCCGCGCCGGCCTGCCGCTCGATCCTGTCCAGATCTACGAGACGGTCGAGTTGCGGAAGATCCACGAGATCAAGGCCGCCGAACTTGCCTGTTCCCGCGCCACCGAGGAGAATTTCGAGCGGCTGCGCGAGATCCTGAAGGCCTCAGAGGATCGCATAGCGGCCGGCGAAGGCCTTGCCAGGGAAGACCGCGAGTTCCACCTCGAGATCGTGCGGGCGACCAAGAACAGTGTGTTCCACAATGTCTGCAGCGTCTACTACATGATGGGCGAGATGCGCCTGCCGATCTATTTCAACGATCCCGAACGCAGCGTGCGCTCGCATGCCGAGCACATCCAGATCTACGAGGCGCTGCTGCGCCGCGACGGCAACCTCGCCCAGGCGCTGATGAGCGCTCATCTGCAAGGCGCCGAAAGCTATTGGAAGGGGCTGATCGAGGGGCGTGAGGCGGAACCGCAAAGCCCAGCGCTCGAAAAGGCCTGAAATGCCCAAGATCCTGTCGACACACAGACTGCACCCCCGTGCCTCTTCCATGCTGACAGGGGCCGGCGAACTCGTCGTTGCTTCCGCCCTCGACGCGCACACGCTGGCCGCCGAGGCAAGGGACGCCGATGTCATCATCGTTCGCGCTCCTTTGCCTGCGGCGCTTTTCGAAGGCGCGACCAGGCTCAGGGCCGCGATCCGCCACGGCGCCGGGCTGGACATGGTACCGATGGAAGCGGCCAACGCGGCGGGCGTGCTGGTGGCGAACGTTCCGGGAGTGAACGCGCGCTCGGTCGCCGAATATGTGATGTTCGCGGCACTGGCGCTGCTTCGGCGCTTTCGTGTGTTGGACCGCGACTTGCGGGCGAAGGGCTGGCTGGCCGGCCGCGAACACACCGTCATGGCCAATGAGCTTGCCGGCAAGACGATCGGCATTGTCGGCTTCGGCGCAATTGGCCAGGCGGTCGGCCACATCGCCGCCCATGGTTTCGATCTGAATGTGGTGGCAACGACGCGCAGCATGCGGCCGGCGCCGGACAGCGTCGGCTTCTTGTCGATCGATGCGCTCATCGAGCAGAGCGACATCATCGTTCTGTGCTGCCCGCTGACGCCCGAAACGCGGGGGCTGATCAGCCGGGAACGTATCGACCGGATGAAGCCGGATGCGCTGCTGATCAATGTTTCGCGCGGGCCGGTGATCGACGACGACGCGCTGATCGAGGCCCTGCAGAAGGGCCGCATCGGCGGCGCCGCGCTTGACGTTTTTGCGACACAACCGCTGCCGCCCAACCATCCCTACTTCGGCTTTGACAACGTCATCGTCACCCCGCACATGGCCGGGATCACCGAACAGTCGATGATGCGCATGGGCGTCGGCGCGGCTGGCGAAGCCTTGCTGGTGCTGGCCAACAGATTGCCGGTTAATCTGCGCAATCCCGAAGTGGTCGAGCACTACCGGCGGCGGTTCCCTGCCGATTTCTAAGCAAAGGCTACGCCTCAATTTTCCCGAATTCGCCAGCGACGTTGCCGGTATGGGAAACACCACAAAATTCCTGCTGACCGCCAGTGTCTGCATGGCGGCGGCGCATGCCTTGGCCAACGGACAGGGCAGCTACGTGTTCTGCGACAACGGCTTGCGCTGCGTGATGGCACCCTGTCCATCGAACAGCGCGCTCGACCTCGACACCGGCAAGTTCGTCAAAGGCGTTTCGATCGACATCGATCGCCTGCCGCAGCAAGACAAGGGCCTCGATCTTTCGGACAAGCTCTATGCCGGCAAGGTCGTTGTTGTCGGCTCGATCGAGAACCGCACCCGGACCTTCAACGGCAAGCGATACACCCTGCCTTGGCTGGTTGCCACCAGCATCGAGCGCACCGCCAAGGACAACGAGCGCGGCCACTGCTCGTCGCGCTGACACGCGCTATCGGATCAATTTGCAAGCAGTGCCTCGACCGCAGCGGCGATCCGCAGCAGGTGGTGGTCATGGCCATTGCGCGCCACCAGCATCAGCCCGGCCGGATGCGACATTCCCGGCATCGGCAGCGAGATGGCTGAAAGATCGAACTGGTTGGCGACCTGCGTGTTGCGCAGCAGAAGGCCTTCCGTCCTGTCGCACAGGGCCTCGTCGCCGGTCATCGAGACGATCGTCGGCGCAGTCATCGGCGTGGTCGGCAGGGCCAGCACGTCGACCGACGCCAGCCGGTCATACATCGCGGCGGCAAGTGCTGCGCGACGGCGCATTGCTCTGATATAGACCGGGGCCGGAATGGCGGCGGCGCGCGACAATGGCCCGCTTACCCGCGGGTCGACCGGCATCGTCGCTCCCGTCGCCAGCCAGTCGGCATGGATCTCCGCCCCTTCCATTGCCGCGATCGAGGCGCGTTTGGTTGCCGCGCGCAGATCGACAAGCAGGTCGTCGATCGACAACTCCACAAGCCGTGCGCCGCTAAGCTCCATCTTGCGAAGACACCGGTCGAACGTCGTCGCGACCTCTTCCTCCGTATCATCGAACAGCACGCCGCGCGGAATACCGATGCGCAGGCCGTCCAGCGGAAGCGGCAACAGTGCCGCCAGGTTTTCGCCCGCCATCACTGCGTCGGCCGCCGCACATTCGGCGACGGTGCGGGCCAGCGGACCGATCGAGTCCAGCGTGGCCGACAGCGGAAACGCACCCGCGAGCGGCACGCGCCGCGCCGTCGGCTTGAAACCGACGACGCCATTCAACGATGCCGGAATGCGCACCGATCCGCCGGTATCGGAACCGATGGAGATTTCGCTGGTGCCTTCGCCGACCGAAACCGCGGCGCCTGAGGACGAGCCGCCCGGAATACGGCGGGCATCACTTGCATTGCCGGGCGTGCCGTAATG
The DNA here is from genome assembly GCF_040320105.1 of Mesorhizobium sp. M0778. NCBI lineage: Bacteria > Pseudomonadati > Pseudomonadota > Alphaproteobacteria > Hyphomicrobiales > Phyllobacteriaceae > Mesorhizobium > Mesorhizobium sp. M0778. Next base: position 134,001 of record NZ_JAMYPA010000018.1, read on the forward strand.
TGGGTTGACGCCGATCGCGGTGAAGGCGAACTCGGTCATGTTGGTCTTGCCGAGGATGACCGCACCGGCCTGGCGCAACCGTTCCACGACAATGGCATCCCGCAACGCCGGCGCTGCCGTGGCGAGCAGCAGCGAGCCCGCCGTCGTCGGCTCGCCGGCGACATCGAACAGATCCTTGATCGAGACGATAGCCCCATCGAGCGGCCCGAGCGTGACGCCGGCTTTTCGCCGCGCATCGGCGGCGTCGGCCGCCGCCCGTGCTGCTTCAGGATAGAGCTTTGCGAAAACGCTCTCATCGCCCACGCGAGCAGCAAGACGCGAAACAATTGCTTCGAGGCGATCACGGGCTGATTGCATTTTCGGTGTCGGACTCCGCACGCTTGCAACGTCTTAATGTAGCAGCCACAAACTGGCCGCAGGAGACATAGCCCGGCACGGTCAGGTTTGCACCTGTCGAACCGAAGGAGGAAGGCCCGATGCTCTACGAAGGCAGCTGCCACTGCGGCAAGGTCGCGTTCGAGGTCGAAGGCGAGCTGACCGGAGCCGTACGGTGCAATTGCTCGATCTGCTCGCGCAAGGGTGCACTGCTATGGGCAGTGCCGCATGAGAGCATGCGGGTGCTTGCCTGGGGCGATGATCTCGGCCGCTACAGCTTCGGCAACCATGTCATCGCCCACCGCTTCTGCCGCAGCTGCGGCATTCACCCCTTCGCCGAGGATGTCGGCGAAGGGAGCGGGCGAAGTGCCTATATCAACATTCATTGCATCGAGGCGTTGGACGTCGCCGCCGTGCCGGTCTTCGACTTCGACGGCCGTTCCGTTTAGGAATTGGGGTCGTCGATCGGCTTGGGGCCAAGGAAGAACGCCGCCAATGCCGCAAGCAACGTCGCCGCCGCGCAATAGGCGAAGGCGCTGGCAACGCCGGTATTGTCGACCAGCAGGCCGCCGAAGACGGCGCCCAACGCGATGGCGACCTGGAACGTCATGACCATCAGCCCGCCGGCGCTTTCCGCCTGATCGGGGGCGGCTCGCACCAGCCAGGTCTGCAGCCCGACTGGGACGGCGCCGAAGGCAAAGCCCCAGCTGGCCACCGCTATTGCAGCCACGACGGGTGAGCCTCCGACCACCAGCAGCAGGAGCGCCGAAAACGCGATCAGCAGAGGCGCCAGGCTGACGGCTGCCTTGAGGCTGCGTTCCGCCATGAAGCCGCCGGCAAAATTGCCGAAGAAGCCACCAATGCCGTAGGCGAGCAGCACAAGCGAGATCGTCTCGATGTCCAGCGCGGGCACCTTCTCGAGAAACGGGCGGACATAGGTGAAGCCGGCAAAGTGTCCCGAGGCGACCAGCAGCACCACCAGCAGTGCCACCCTGATCATCGGCCGCTTCATCACCTCCAGCAGCGTGCGAAAACCTGCCGTACCTGCCGGCGGCAGCTTCGGAATGGTAGCCACCTGCACGAGCAGCGCTAGCGCGCCGACCACGGCGGCGATCATGAAGGCCGTCCGCCATCCCCAGATGTCGCCGACATAGGCGCCGACCGGAGCCGCACAGACCGTCGCCACCGAAACGCCGGTGAGGATGATCGACATGGCGCGCGGCATCAGCCGCATCGGAACGAGCCGCATCGCCATGGCTGCTGACATCGACCAGAAGCCACCGAGACTAATGCCAAGCATGATACGGGCGATCAGAAGAACGGGAAGCGACGACGCAAACGCGGCTACCAGATTTGACAGCACAAGCAGCACCGTCAGCGCCCACATGACCAGCCTGCGGTCCAGCCGCTTGGTGACAATGGCCATTGTCGGCGCCGCAATCGCGCCAATGACGGCGGTGGCCGTTACCGCCTGCCCTGCGGCGCCTTCGGTGATGCCGAGATCCTGCGCAAGCGGCGTCAGCAGGCTGGCAGGCAGAAATTCCGCGGTCACCAGGCCGAAGACTCCGAGCGCCAAGGAGACCACCGCCCCCCATGCGGGCTCGGATCGTTCGCCGGTTTCCGTCAGGTCGAGAACGGCGTCCATGACGCCTGTCGCGGGTTCGGTCATGAGGGATCTCCGATCTGGTTGCAGCGCAGCATCTGGCTGCAGTGCAACATAGGGAGTGACTGTCCGGAGTTTCCATGCTAGAAACACCATTATGCTTGACCGTTCGTCCAAAATCCCTGTCACCGGTGATCCGCTGACAGACATATTGCGCGGATTGCGCCTCGAAGGCGTCGATTACGGCCGTTGCGAGATGAAGGAACCCTGGGGCATCCATTTTCCGGCTCAGGCGGCGGCACGGTTTCATTTCATCGGTCGCAAAGGCTGCTGGTTGCTGCAGCCGTCCGGCGAATGGGTCGAGCTCAAGGCGGGCGACGCGGTGTTGTTGCCGCGCGGTTCAGCCCACACGCTGGCGAGCGAGCCGGGTATCGAGGCGGCGCCGATCCACGGCTATGAGGTCGAGGAGATCTGCAAGGGTGTCTATTGCATGTCGAACGACGGCGTGCCCGGCTGCCGTCCGGGCACCTTGCTGTTTTTCGGCAGCATGTATTTCAATCTCGATGGCTTGCACCCCTTGCTCGGCATGATGCCGGACGTGATGCGCGCGCATGAGTTGGAAGCCTATGAGCCAGGTATCCCGCATTTGCTGGAGGCGATGGCCCGCGAGGTGACGATGGAGCGCGTCGGCTCCGGCGGCATCCTGGCGCGGCTGGCCGATGTGCTCGCCGCGACCGTCATCCGCTCATGGGTCGAGCGCGGCTGCGGCGACTCTTCCGGATGGATCGCGGCGGTGAGGGACCGCGAGATCGGCCGGGTGCTGGCCGCGATCCATCTGGAACCGAGCCGCGACTGGACGGTGGACGCTCTGGCGAAGATGATGGGCGCCTCGCGATCAGGTTTCGCCGAGCGCTTCGCAACCATTGTCGGCGAAACACCGGCAAAGTACGTCACGCAGGTACGGATGCACCAGGCGCGGCAATGGCTGGTCCGCGACCGGCTCAAGATTTCCGTCGTCGCGGCGCGCCTCGGCTACGAATCCGACGCCTCCTTCAGCCGCGCCTTCAAGCGGGTAATCGGATCGCCGCCCAGCCATTTCCGGGCCGAGGAACAGGCGGAGATCCGCCAGGCCGGCTAAACGTTGGCCGGGTTATTGCTCGGTGATGCAGGCCGAGCCGGCGCTGCTCTTGCAATATTTGCCGGAAGCCCCGCACCTGCCATCCGAGACTTCGACAACGGTGCCGCTCAACAACAGCTTGCAGTCACTGGTGGACAGATTGACCGTGCCGTTGAGATCCTTGATCTTCTTGGCGTCGACCTTCGCGCCGGCGACAACTTTCTTGGCTGCCTGCGCCTCGCCCAGATGTGCGGCCGACAATCCCATACCGGCGACAAGCAGGATCGCAGCAAAACTGCGGAACAGATTTCCCATAGCCAACCCTCCATTTTGGACCTCCAAATTGGGCTCAAAGCCCGTTTGGGACCAAAGGATCAGCCTATTCGACAAATCGGAGCATCCGCATCCCCCGTACGGGGGATGACGGGAAGACTCGAGCATTTCGCAGCCAAGTGGAATCACACGGCGTCGCACAAATGCGACTAAAACAGATAGATAGAGCGGGATGCACGGTCAATTTGAACGCATCCCGCTTGTCTTATGATTTTCCGTCGTTTCGAGGCCAAAGTGGGTTGCCGCCTGCGGGCCTTAACCACCACCACGGGGGGGGGGGGGGTGGATAGAGTGAACGGGTGGGGT
>NZ_JAMYPA010000019.1:0-120222 GCF_040320105.1 Mesorhizobium sp. M0778
CGAACCGTGCACTAGATAATCAGCAGACGCACGAGATGAAGGGCGCGCGTGCGAGGGAGAACTGGCCGGAGATCAGTGTCGTGCCTTGGTAGGAAATGTCGGCAGGACAGAGGGGGGTGCCTCGCGCCAATATCTCGCAATTATTTGCATTGCGGTGCGACCGAAAACGGGGCGCCGAAACGCCCCGTTTCGATTACGCCGTCGATCGCCGTTCAACCGTTGACCAGGGCCAGCAGCTCCTCGGTATAGCGCTTGCCGACCACCTTTTCCGGCGACAGCGCGTCGCCGATGGACGCCACTTCGGCCTGGCTCAGCACAATATCGGCTGCCGCCGTATTCTGCTCCAGATGGCGGATTTTTCGCGCGCCGGGGATCGGGACAATGAAGTCGCCCTGATGCAGCACCCAGGCGAGCGCCAGCTGCGCCGGCGTCACGCCCTTCTCGGCGGCCATCTTTTCCAGCACGGCGACGACCGCCGCATTGGCCGCCATGGCGTCGGCCTGGAAGCGCGGCAACCCGCGGCGCCAGTCGTCGGCGCCGAGAACATCGGGCTTGGCGATCGTGCCGGTGAGCAGGCCGCGGCCGAGCGGGCTATAGGGGACAAAGCCGATGCCGAGCTCGCGACAGACGGCAAACACCTCCTCCTCCGGATCGCGGCTCCACAGCGAATATTCGCTCTGCACCGCGGCGATCGGATGCACCGCATGCGCCCGGCGGATGGTCGCCGCACTCGCCTCCGACAGGCCGAGCGCCCGCACCTTGCCCTCGCGCACCAGCTCGGCCATGGCGCCGACCGTATCCTCGATCGGCACGTTGGGATCGACGCGGTGCTGGTAATAGAGGTCGATGACCTCCGTATCCAGCCGCTTCAACGACGCTTCGGCAACCGCCTTGACGTGTTCCGGGCGGCTGTCGACGCCGGCCATGCGCTCCATGCCGCTGCCTTCTTCCAGGATTTTGAAGCCGAATTTCGTCGCAATCGTCACCTTGTCACGCACCGGCTTCAGCGCCTTGCCAACCAGGATTTCGTTCTCGTAGGGGCCATAGACTTCGGCCGTGTCGAAGAAATTGACGCCGATGTCGACAGCGTGGCGCAGCGTGGCGATCGCGTCCGCCTCCGGCTGGCCACCATAGGCAAAGCTCATCCCCATGCAGCCGAGGCCGACCGGGTAGACGTCAAGTTCATTGCCGAGCTTGCGGGTTTGCATCACGTATCTCCTTGTTGTGATGGTTGTGATGCCGCAGAGATAGCGTCTTGCGCTGCGTTCGATAATCGGCTCTAATTTGCACAGGCTGTTCCAAAAAATAGATCAATGAAGCGAACCCATCTTTCACAGCTCGCTGTACTGGCAACGGTCGCCCAATGCGGCAGTTTTCGCGGCGCGGCCAAGGAACTGGCAATCGCGCCATCGGCGGTCAGCCACGCGGTTTCCAGCCTCGAAGCGCGCCTCGGCGTGCGCCTTCTGGCGCGCAGCACGCGCAGCGTCGCTCCGACCGAGGAGGGCGCGCAGCTGCTCGAGCGCCTCAGGCCGGCGCTGTCGGAGATCGACCTGGCGCTGGAATCGGCGATCGAGGCGCGCGACCGGCCGGCCGGCAATCTCAGGCTGACCGTGCCGCGCACCGCGGCCCACCTGACGCTGACGCCAAGGCTCGGCGCCTTTGCCGCTGCCTATCCCGACATCGTGCTGGAGATCGTCATCGAGGACCGCTTCACCGATGTGGTCGAGGGCGGCTTCGATGCCGGCGTGCGGCTGGGCGAGAGCCTGCAGCGCGACATGATCGCCGTGCGCATCGGGCCGGACCTTCGCGGCGCAGTCGTCGGCGCGCCATCCTATTTCGAGACCATGCCCAAGCCGCAGCATCCGCGCGATCTTGCCGGTCACCGCTGCATCCGCTTCCGCTTCTCCAGCGGCATTCTCTATCGCTGGGAATTCGAGAAGAACGGCGAGGAGATCGAAATCCCGGTGAAAGGGCCGCTGATCCTCGACGAGGACCATCTGATTGCCAACGCCGCGGTCGACGGCGCCGGGCTCGCCTTCGTGTTCGAGGACTATGTCCGCGACGCGCTCGCCGCCGGCAAGCTTGTTCGCGTGCTGGAGGACTGGTGCCCGCTTTTCGACGGCTTCTTCGTCTATTACCCAAGCCGCCGCCAGATGCGGCCGGCGCTCAGGGCCTTTGTCGATTTCTTCAAGGTCGGCGAGTAAGCCAACCCTCCCCATAAGGGAGAGGTGGAAGAAAGGCGACCTGGCATTCGTTCACCGACCATGTCAGCACTGCCCAAAAACCAGGCCACCGGCTACGGCTGGACGGCGATCATCCTTCACTGGCTGATCGCGGCGCTCTTTATCGGCCAGTTCGTGCTCGGCTTCGTCATGGTGCGACTGTCCAGCCAGCGCACCGCCTTCGAACTGATCCAGCTGCATAAATCCTTCGGCTTCCTGCTGCTTGGGCTGGTCATCCTGCGCATCGCCTGGCGCCTTGGCAGACCGGCCCCGCCGCTGCCGCGCTCGGTCGGCCCGTTCGAGCGCCGCATCGCGCCACTTGTCCATCTTGCGCTTTATGCGTTTCAGCTCGCTCTGCCGCTGTCCGGCTGGGCGCTGGTCTCGGTCTCGGTGCTGGAGATCCCGAGCGTGCCGTTCAATCTGTTTGTTATGCCCAATCTGCCGCTTGGCGAATCGGACGTGGCTGAAAGCTTCTGGGCAGCGACGCACTGGTATCTCGCCTATGCCGGCATCGGACTTGTCGCTTTGCATCTGGCCGCGGCGCTGCGTCATCATTTCTGGCTGAGGGATACCGTGCTGATGCGCATGATCACGGCTTCGTCACATCGCGACACGGAATAGAGCGGGCGGCTCATTCGTTCATGGGGCGAGGACGCAAGAAAGCGTTGCCTGCCAAGAGGACCATTTCCATGTACGCGCGCATCTTCGGATTTGCGGCAGCCGCCGCTTGTTTTGCTATGCCTGTTTTCGCCGCCGTCGCCCTTGGCGACGCGGCCGGCAGCTACACCATCAGCCCGGGGAGTTCCAGCATCCACTTCTCGATCGGCAAGCTCGGCGGCGGAGGGCTCGACGGTGCTTTCTCCCGCTTCAAGGGCAGTATCCTCATCGACAACAGCGATGTCGGCCGGTCCCAGGTCAATTTCACCATCTTCCCCGAAAGCGTCGGTACCGGCCAAAGTCGCATCGACGCCTTTCTTCGCTCGGACGCGGTTTTCGACGCGGCCAACAATCCGGAGATCCAGTTCCGTTCGACCAGCGTCAAACGCACCGGCGCCACGTCAGCCCTTGTCACCGGCCGGCTGACGGCGCGCGGCAAGACCTTTCAGGAAAAGTTCACGGCCGAGCTCGGCGGCCTCAGGGCGGGCACGATAAAATTCCATGTCACCGGCAAGGTGCTGCGGTCGCGCTACGGCATGGATGTCGGCACGCCGATCTATTCCAACGTCGTCGACTTCGACATGACGCTGACCGGCAAGCGGGGATAGCTTGACTTCGCGATTGGCAGAGACACGTCTCGCATCGTCAAGCCCGAGGATGACGAAAGCCCGGTTCGAAGGACCAGTCCAAGTGCCCAATTGGCTTTTCTCTTGAATTAGGGCAAACCTCCAGGCCTGCAATCGAGAGGAGAAATCTGATGTTCCGATGGGGTGTTTTGTCGACGGCCAAGATCGGCCGCGAGCAGCTTTTGCCGGCAATCGTCGAGGCGGAGAACGGCGTGCTGTCGGCGATCGCCAGCCGCGATCTGTCGAAAGCCCGGGCACTGGGCGAACGCTTCGGCGCGCGCCACGCTTTCGGCTCCTATGAGGAGCTGCTCGCCTCCAGCGACATCGACGGCGTCTACATTCCGCTGCCGACCTCGCAGCATGTCGAATGGACGGCCAAGGCGATCGAGGCCGGCAAGCATGTTCTGGTCGAAAAGCCGCTGGCGCTCGATGCCAAGGACATTCCGCCGCTGATCAAGCTGCGCGATGCCAAGAAGGTGCTGGTCTGCGAAGCCTTCATGGTCGTCTACCATCCGCAATGGATCAAGGTGCGTGAGCTGATCGCCAACGGCGCCATCGGCCGACTGCGCCATGTCCAGGGCGCATTCTCCTACTACAATGTCGATCCCAACAACATGCGCAACAAGCTCGATCTCGGCGGCGGCGCGCTGCCCGACATCGGCGTCTACCCGACGGTGTCGACACGCTTTTCGACGGGCAAGGAGCCGCTGCGCGTCCAGGCGACGATCGAGCGCGACAAGACATTCGGCACCGACATCTATTCCTCGATCCGCGCCGATTTCGGCGATTTCGAGCTGTCGTTTTACCTGTCGACGCAGATGGCGGCACGCCAGGTGATGGTGTTCCACGGCGAGAAGGGATTCATCGAGGTGTTCTCACCGTTCAACGCCGGGCTCTATGACCATCACCGCGTCGAGCTGCACAACCAGAACCACAGCGAGGCGCAGGTATTCCGCTTTCCCGGCACGCAGCAATACCGGCTGGAAGTCGAGGCCTTCGCGCGGGCGGCACAGGGCGGCAAGGACCGCGTTTTCACCCTGGAAGAATCGGTGCTCAACCAGAAGGTCATCGATGCCATCTTCCGCGCCGGCGAGAAGGAAGGCTGGGAGACAGTCTAGGCCGGCCATGATCCCAAAAAATGAGGGACCGGTTTTTGGACGAGATCATGGCCAAATAGATGCCAAACGACGCGGATGTGATCATTGTCGGCGCCGGCCTTGCCGGTCTTGTCGCGGCGGCCGAACTGACTGAGGCCGGCAAGAAGACAATCATCGTCGAGCAGGAGCCGGAGCAGTCGCTTGGCGGCCAGGCGTTCTGGTCGCTCGGCGGCATCTTCCTTGTCGATTCGCCCGAACAGCGGCGCATGCGCATCCGCGATTCGTATGAGCTGGCGCTCGAGGATTGGCTGGGCACTGCAGCCTTCGACCGCACGGAAGATCTCTGGCCGCGCCGCTGGGCTGAGGCCTATGTCGGCTTCGCCGCCGGCGAGAAGCGCTCCTGGCTCATGCAGCGCGGCCTGAAATTCTTTCCGGTGGTCGGCTGGGCCGAACGCGGCGGCGGCAACGCCGTCGGCCACGGCAATTCGGTGCCGCGCTTCCATGTCACCTGGGGCACCGGGCCTGGTGTGCTCGAACCGTTCGTGCAGCGCGTGCGCGAGGCCGAGAAGCGCGGGCTGATCAGCTTCAGGTTCCGTCACCGGGTCAACGAATTGAGCCGGACGGGTGCTGCCGTCGACGGCGTGCGCGGCGACATATTGGCGGCGAGTGATGCCGAGCGCGGCCGCAAGAGCTCGCGCGAGATCACAGCCGATTTCGAGTTGAAGGCGCAGGCCGTCATCGTCGCCTCCGGCGGCATCGGCGCCAATCACCAGCTGGTCCGGGAGAATTGGCCGCAGCGGCTGGGTGCGCCGCCGAAACGCATGATCACCGGCGTTCCCGACCATGTCGACGGCCGCATGCTGGCGATCGCCGAGGCTGCCGGCGGCAGGCTCATCAACCGCGACCGCATGTGGCACTATGTTGAGGGCGTCAGGAACTGGGCACCGATCTGGACCGATCATGCGATCCGCATTCTGCCCGGCCCGTCATCGCTGTGGCTCGATGCGCGCGGCAAACGCCTGCCGGTGCCGCTCTATCCCGGCTTCGACACGTTGGCCACGCTCAGCCACATCATGAGCACCGGATACGACTATTCCTGGTTCATCCTGACCAAAAAGATCATCCAGAAGGAGGTCGCGCTGTCCGGCTCCGAGCAGAACCCCGATCTGACGGGGAAAAGCTGGCGCCAGGTGCTTGGCCGTGCCACCAGCGGCGTGCCCGCGCCGGTCAAGGCGTTCATGGAGAAGGGTGAGGATTTCATCGTCGAGCCCGAACTGCCGGCGCTGGTCGCCCGCATGAACGCACTGGCCGGAGGCGAGCCGCTGCTCGAACTGGCGCAGGTCGAGCGCGAAATCCGCGCCCGCGACCGGCAGCTCGACAATCCGTTCTCCAAGGACATGCAGATCACCGCGCTGCGCGGCGCGCGAGCCTATCTCGGAGACCGGCTGATCCGTACCGCAAGACCGCACAAGCTGCTCGATCCCGCCAATGGCCCGCTGATCGCCGTCAGGCTCGGCATCCTGACCCGCAAGACGCTCGGCGGGCTTGAGACGGACCTCGACAGCCGCGTGCTGGGCGCCGGCGGCCAACCGGTCGAAGGGCTGTACGCGGTGGGCGAGGCAGCCGGTTTCGGCGGCGGCGGCATGCACGGCTATGCAGCGCTCGAAGGTACGTTTCTCGGCGGCTGCATCTTTTCCGGCCGCAGTGCCGGACGGGCAGCGGCGCGAGCGGTGGGGTGAAACAAGGCGCTTTAGGCGAAGGGTTGCAAATTGACGTCTTGAAGCTTGGAACCGGCAAGCAAAGTCTCGAGCACCTGCTTCTTGAGGAACAGGCACTGCGCACGGGCAAGTTTCACGATGGCGGAAACGTCGCCTGCCTCGCAGGCAAGAACCAGTTCCTTTTGCTGGGCGATGATCAACTGGGTGAAGTCGCGCGACTTGAAGCCGAGGTGGAGAACCCGCGCCGACTGGTCGAGTATCTGGTCCAGGAGATGCGCCAGCCGCAAATTTCCCGAGAGCTCCGCAAGAGCCAGGCGAAAAGCACGATCGGCTGCAAGGAAGGCAATGTGGCTGCGTAGCGTCTCCGGCTTCAGCACTTTTTGCGCTGCCAGCCTAATATCCTCGAGCCCGCGCTCGGTCATGTTCGATGCCGCCGCCCTGAACACTTCCGGTTCGATCAAGCTGCGGACATCGAAGATCTCGTTGACGTCGCGCAGGCTGAGCGTCGCAACGACGTAGCCGCGGCGCGGCTCGCTCCTGACCAGCCCTTCCTGCATCAGGCGGGCCAACGCCGCGCGGATGGTAGCCTTTTTGATCAGGTATCGATCGCCGATCTGTTTCTCGGTGAGCGCTTCGCCGGGGCGCAGCACACAGGCTATGATGTCGTTCCTCAGCTGCTCATATGCCTGTTCCCTGCGAAGGACGTCAGCGGCTGACAGTGCTGTCGCCTCGGCCGTGGCCGGCCCTGCCGGTTCGGCGGTCAACTTCGTCGTTTTCATATTCTGTCCGTCTGGCTGTCCCGTTGACGCTGGCCTCAGCATTCGCTAGCGTGAGCACCTCAGATTGATAATCTGAGCATCTCAGGGAGGATAACTGATATGCCTTTAGCCGCCAACTCACCTCTCTACGCCGTTGCCGATGATATCGTCAATGCCGCGAGAGGCCCAGATCCCCTCGAAGCGGTAAGGACGGTCCTGGGCGACTACACGAACCGTTTTCACGCATCGGGAACACTCGCTCACGAAGAAGACGACGACGAGGTGCTTCTGCATGCGAGCCCGAACCTGACGATCTATCACATCACGCTGTCGCCCGGCCTGCAGTACCCGCCTCATAACCACCTGATGGATGCCTTGATCGGCATCTACAAGGGCAGCGAGACGAACTTCATCTATCCTGTTGCCGGCAGCGAACTCGATGTCCCGGAAAGGCAGGACATCGCAGCGCCTGCCGTGGTGCACATGGCGTCAAATACCGTGCATGCGGTTGCGAATACCGGCAGCGCGCGATCGGGTGCGCTGCATGTCTATCTCGGCGATCTCACACGAACCCACCGGCAGCTGTGGAGCCCGGAAAGCAACCAGGCCGAGCCGTTTGACAATGACCGCTACCTGGCCGGCGCACGGCCCATTCGGCAGTCCGGGCGCGAATGAGCGGGGCGTCGCGGGCGGCGAAATTGGCCGTGATCAGCGAACCCGTCGGAATCGCGTCACACTTGTCACTCTCGCCAATCCGCTATCAGCCCTATCCTATCTCACGACCCAACACGTCGCGCCGGTGCGGCGACAAACCAGCAAGGGAGATGCACAATGACGGCACATCAGAATGGCACAGGCGAGCAGGGCTCGCGGCTCGCGATGAAGACACCACCGGTCGTTTCGCCTGACGCATGGGAGGCCGCGCGCCAGCAGCTGCTCGTGAAGGAGAAGACCGTGACCCGGGCTCGCGACGCACTGGCCGCCGAGCGCCGGCGGATGCCATGGGTGGCGGTGGAGAAGTCCTATACGTTCGAAGGGCCTGACGGAAAGGTGAGCCTGCTCGACCTGTTCGAGGGCCGCCGCCAGCTGGTCGTCTACCGCGCCTTCTTCGAGCCCGGCGTATTCGGCTGGCCCGACCACGCCTGCCGCGGCTGCTCGCTGGGGGCGGACCAGGTCGGCAACCTTGCCCATCTGAATGCCCGCGACACCACGCTTGCCTGCGCCTCGCGCGCACCGCAGGCCGACATTGCGCGGCTGAAGGCGCGGATGGACTGGAAGATGCCCTGGTACACCATCACCGACAGCTTCGATGCTGATTTCGGCGTTGACGAGTGGCACGGCCATAACGTGTTCATCCGCGACGGCGATCGCGTGTTCCGCACCTACTTCATCAACAACCGCGGCGACGAGGCGATGGGGACCGTATGGAGCTACCTCGACCTGACGCCGCTCGGCCGCCAGGAGGTTTGGGAGGATTCGCCCGAGGGCTATCCGCAGACGCCGACATACAAGTGGTGGAACTGGCACGACAATTACGGCGCCGAAGCCGTCCCCGACAAAAAATGGGTCGAGATATCGGACGCCGGAGAGGCCGCGTTCCGGAATCGCACCGAATAGAACATCTTTGGCGTCGCCGAAATGCGGCTAAGACAAATGGAGGAGCGGGATGCGCTGTTCATTCGAACGCATCCCGCTCACTACCAGGGACAACGGACATGAGCGAGATTCATGCAGGCGGATCCGGCGGCGATGCGAGCCCGGCCGCCCTTGGCGCAGCCGACTGGCTGTCCTTCGCCGCCGCGCCGACCTTCGCAACCATGGCGTTGCTGACACTGCTCGGCGGCGCGCCGGATATGATGTGCTCGACCGGGCAAGAAGCGTCACCGCTGGCCGGCATGGTCCCGATGTACCTGCTGATGAGCGCCTTTCATTTAGGACCTTGGCTGAAGCAGGTTTCCGGCCGGCGACGCCGCCGCAAATAGAGCTGTACCGGCCGATAAAAGCCCGTTCTGGTGAGGAGGACATCCCTCACCAGATCCATTCGCCCTTCCCCAGAACCGTCACTGCATCGACAATCCGGGTAAAGCTCGAGCGGGCGCGGCCGACCGTGTGCCTGGCGCGCAAATAGCCATGCACCAGCCCCGGCTCCTCGAGCCACCAGGCACGTCCGCCCGCGGCAACGATGCGGTCGCGATAGGCTTCGCCGTCCGACGACAGCGGGTCGCATTCGGCGGTGATCACGACGGTGGGCGGCAGATTGGCAAAGTCGGCGTCGGCGAGCGGCGACAAGGTGAGATCGCCGGTGCGGTCCTCGCCCCCGGTCCTGATGTCCCTGTAGAAAACGAGGTCACGCGCCGTCAGCATCGGCGCTTCCGCGTGGGTGACGTAGGAACCGGCGGAGCTGTGGCCGCCAAGGCCGGGATAGACCAGAATCTGGCCGATCGGCTTGCGCGCATGGCCGCGGGTCGCGTGGCTGACGGACGCGGCGAGATTGCCGCCGGCACTGTCGCCGCAGAGCAGGATAGGCCGTTCGTAGGTGGTCGACGCCCATTCGAAGGCGCTGATGGCATCGTCGAAGGCGGCCGGATGAAGGTGTTCCGGCGCCAGCCGGTAGTCGACCGAAACCACTTCGTAGCCGGTGCGGCTGCAAAGCTCGGCGCATAGGTCGTCATGGCTGTCGAGCCCGCCGAGGATAAAACCGCCGCCATGGAAATACAGCACCATCGCCGCCGTTTCCGGCGCCGGGGCGCGGTAGACGCGGGTCGGGATGTGCCAGGGTGTGGCAATGGCTGTGGTTTCCGCGGTGACGCCTTGGGGATAGCCGGCAAAGAACTCGCGGCACATCCGGTTATAGATCTCGCGCTGCTCGGCGATGGTGTAGTCGATCGTATCGGGTGGATAATAGGAATTGGTCCGCTCGATGAAGGCCCAGGTCTCGGCGTCGATGAGGGTTTTGTAGTTGGTCATGGGCGCCGAATGGGCCGCCAAGGTTGAGCTTGGACACCCCCCTCTGGCCTGCCGGCCATCTCCCCCGCAAGGGGGGAGATCGGCAGCTTTGGCCTTGCCGCTTGTCCTGCAACGCTGGAAAATTGGCGAAATCCGATGCGACATCCGATCTCCCCACTTGCGGGGGAGATGCCCGGCAGGGCAGAGGGGGGTGTGAAGGATCGCCATCATCTCCGCAGCGTCACTTCCCCTTCCACACCGGGTCGCGCTTCTCGGCGAAGGCGCGAAAACCCTCGAGATTGTCCTCCGAGCCGTAGAGTGCGTCAACCGTTGGCAGCTGCCGGCGCGTCACCCGGTTCATCGCGTCCTGGAACGTCAGCGATTCAGCGACCCTGGCCGTTTCCTTGATCGCGGCGAAGACCAGCGGCGGGCCGCTGGCGAGCAGCCGCGCGATCTCCCAGACGTGGTCCTCCAGTCTTTCCTTGGGCAGCACCTCGTTGACCAGGCCCCAGCGATGCGCCTCGGCGACATCCATCCAGCGGCCGGTGAGCAGAAGGTCCATTGCGACATGATAAGGGATGCGCTTCGGCAGCTTGATCGTCGCCGCATCGGCCAGCGTGCCGGCGCGGATTTCGGGCAGCGCGAAGGAGGAGTGGTCCGACGCATAGATGAGGTCGCAGGACAGCGCCAGCTCGAAGCCGCCGCCGACCGCCATGCCGTTGACGCAGGCTATCACCGGCTTGTTGAGGTCGCGCAGTTCCTGCAGCCCGCCGAAGCCGCCGACGCCATAGTCGCCGTCGACCGCGTCGCCGCCGGCCGCGGCCTTCAGGTCCCAGCCGGCGCAGAAGAACTTGTCGCCGGCGGTCTTGACGATGGCGACGCGCAGCTCGGGATCGTCGCGGAACGCCTTGAACGTCTCGCCCATCAGCCGCGACGTCTTCAGGTCGATGGCGTTGGCCTTGGGCCGGTCGAGCGTGACTTCGAGGATCGTGCCCTCGCGGCGGGTGGTGATGATTTCAGCCATTCTTCTTGCCTCCCAGCACCAGCAGCGCATCGGCGATCCAGGCGCCCTTGCCCTCGGCGCAGACGATCAGCGGATTGATGTCGAGTTCCTCGATCTCGCCGGCATTTTGCTGCACGAAGCCGGCAATGCCCGATATCGCCTCTATTGCCGCCGTGACATCGGCCTTCGGCCGGCCGCGATAGCCGTCGAGCAGCGGGAACAGTTTCAGCCCGCGCAAAGCGGCCTCGATGTCGTCACGGGTCGCCGGCAGCATCAGCGTGACGCTGTCGCGCAACAGCTCGACCAGCACGCCGCCGGTGCCGAGCGTCATCACCGCGCCGAACATCGGGTCGCGGGTGAAGCCGACCAGCAGCTCGGCGACGCCATCGCGCACCATGCGCTCGACATAAAGGCCGGTGCCGAGCGGGCCGAGATCATGGGCGGCGGTGCTGACGGATTCGGCATCCCTCAAATTGAGCCGGACCGCGTCGAGCTCGGATTTGTGGATGACGCCAAGAGCCTTCAGCGCTACCGGGAAGCCGAGCGCCATCGAGGAGATCACAGCCTCGACCGCGTTGCCGGCGCGCTCGCCCTTCGGCACCGGGAGCCCGGCCTCGATGAGCCGCGCTTTCGCCTCCGCCTCGTCCGGGGTGACATGGTCGCCGGCCGGCGCGCCAGACGCCGAGGTGTCGATCGGCTGCGCCAGCGGCTCGCGCCACGCCCAGCCGATGAAGGCTGCCGCCTGGGCGGCGTCCATGGCCTCGGAAATGCCGAACAGCGGCACCATGCCCCGCGCCATCAGCCCTGCAGTGTATTCCTCGGGCAGGTTCTCCGGCAGCGAGGAGACGATCGCGCCTTGCGCGCTGTTGGTCTTCAGCGCCGCTTCGAAGGCGCGCAGCGTCGCCCACCAGTCGGTGTCGGAGCAGCGGTCGGGGCGCGGAAAGTCGAGCACCAGCATGTTGAGGTCGAAGCCGCCAGACACCATGGCGGTGAAGGTGGCGGTCATCGCCGGCTCGTTGTTCCAGATGAAGGTATGGTAGTCGAGCGGGTTGGCCACCGCGACCAGCGGGCCGAGCGTCGATTTGACCTGAATGCGATGCTCGGCGGTGAGAGGCGGAAAGGTCACCCAGCGGCCTTCGGCGCTGTCGGCCATGACGGACGCCTCGCCGCCCGAACAGCTCATCGACGACAGCCGGTAGCCGGGCAGGGGACCGGTGACGTGCAGCAGCTTCAGCGCCTCGATGAAGGCCGGGATCGAATCGATGCGGGCGATGCCGAGCCGCTTCAGGAACGCGCCGGACGCTGCGTCCGAGCCGGCCAGCGACGCGGTATGCGAGACGGTCGCCTGCCGCGCCTGCTCGGAGCGGCCGACCTTCATGGCGATAACAGGCTTCTTCAGCTCTCGTGCCCGTGCCGCCAGCCTTTCGAAGCCGGCTACCGAGTCGAAGGCCTCGATATGCAGGCCGAGCGCGGTGACGCGGTCGTCCTCGATCAGGCCGAGCGCCATTTCGGAAAGCCCGGTCTGCGCCTGGTTGCCGGCGGTCATCAGAAAGGCGATCGGCAGGCCGCGCTTCTGCATCGTCATGTTGATGGCGATGTTCGACGACTGGGTGATGATGGCAACGCCGCGACCGCCTTCAGGCAGCCTGATGCCGCCATGCTGGTCGGGCCACAAAAGCGCGCCGTCGGCGTAATTGATCAGCCCATAGCAGTTCGGCCCGATGATCGGCATGGGACCCGCCGCCGCGACCAGCTCGGCCTGCAGCCGCTCGCCGTCCTCGTCATAGGCCTCGGTTTCGAGGAAGCCGGCGGCGAAGCAGACCGCACCGCCGGCGCCGCGCTCGGCCAGCGCCTTGACCACTTCGATGGTCAAGTGCCGGTTGACGCCGATGAAAGCGGCATCCGGCGCACCGGGCAATTCGGCCACCGAGCGATACGCCTTGCGGCCGGCGACCTCGTCCTTGCTCGGATGCACGGGCCAGATCTCGCCGGCAAAGCCCATCTTGATCGACTGCGCGACGACGGCAGCAGCCTGCACGCCACCGAAGACTGCGATCGTTCGTGGGCGCAAAAGCCGCTCAAGTTTGTGCATCGTCATCTTTTCGTTTGAGCATGATCTTTTCCAAAAACCGGATTCCACTTTTTGGGATCATGCTCTAGCCCCCGAACGGGCGCAGCAGCGCCCGCGAGATGATGTGGCGCTGGATTTCCGAGGTGCCTTCCCAGATGCGCTCGACGCGGGCGTCGCGCCAGATGCGTTCCAGCGGCAGATCGTCCATCAGCCCCATGCCGCCATGGATCTGGATCGCCTCGTCGGCGACGAAGGCGAGCATCTCGGTGGCCTTCAGCTTGGCCATGGCCATGTCCTGGTCGGTAACGGTGCCCTGATCGTACTTCCAGCCGGCTTCGAACACCATCAGGTCGGCGGCCTTCAGCTCGGTCGCCATGTCGGCGAGCTTGAACGACACGCCCTGGAACTTGCCGATCGGCTGGCCGAATTGCTGGCGCTGCGCGGCGTATTCGATGGCGTGGCCAAGCGCCCGTTCGGCGCGGCCGAGGCAGGTGGCGCCGACCTGCAGGCGCGTCGCGCCAAGCCATGAATTGGCGACGTCGAAGCCCTTGTGCACCTCGCCCAGAACCTGAGTGGCCGGCAGACGGCAATCGTCGAATTCGAGGATGGCATTGGTGTAGCCGCGATGCGAGACGTTGCGGTAGCCGTCGCGCACGGTAAAGCCCTTGGTGCCCTTGTCGACGAAGAAGGCGGTGATCTTCTTACGCTTGCCGCGCGCAGAATCCTCTTCACCCGAGGCCATGAAGACGATGGCGAAATCGGCGAGGTCGGCGTGGCTTATGAAATGCTTGGTGCCGTTCAGCACCCAGTCGTCGCCGTCCTGCACGGCGGTTGCCTTCATGCCGCGCAAATCGGAGCCGGCGCCCGGCTCGGTCATTGCCAGGCAATCCCATTTTTCGCCGCGAATGCACGGGAACAGATACTTCTCGCGCTGCTCCGGCGTGCCGGCAAGGAGGATGTTGGAAGGCCGCGCCACGCAGGTCCAGTGCAGCGCGTAATTGGCGCGGCCGAGCTCCTTTTCATAGAGCAGCCAGGTCACCGTATCGAGCCCGGCGCCGCCGACATCGGCCGGCATGTTGGCGGCATAGAGACCAGCTTCGATCGCCTTGGCCTTGATCTCCTCGATCAGCTCACGGCGCAGCACGCCGGTGCGCTCCACTTCGCGCTCATGCGGGTAGAGCTCGTTCTCGACGAAGGCCCGCGTCGTCTCGACGATGAGCTTCTGTTCCTCCGAAAGACCAAAATCCATGGTCTCAGCCTTTCTTCTTTTTCTTCGGCTTTTCAGCCTTGGCCTTCTCGGCAGCCTTGGAGGCGGTGGGCTTCTTCGCCGCAAGCTTGGCCAGCTGCCTGGTATAGTCCTTATGCAGGGCGCCGGCGCCCCAGCCTTTGCCTTTGTTCTGCTTCGACAGTGCCTCCATGATCGCGACCAGATTGTCGTCGCGGATCTTTTCGAGTTCGCGGATCGACAGACCGTGCGCCTGGTCGTCCGACTGGGTCGCGATCAGCTCGACCAATTCGTCGTTGAACTCCGGCACATCCATCAGCTTGGTCCATGGCCATTTCAGGCACGGGCCGAACTGCGCCATGAAGTGGCGCATGCCGGCCTCGCCGCCGGCGACACGATAGACCTGGAACATGCCCATCTGCGCCCAGCGCAGGCCGAAGCCATAGCGCATGATGTCGTCAAGCTCCTCGACCGTGCAGATGCCGTCCTTGACCAGCCACAGCGCCTCGCGCCAGGCCGCTTCGAGCAGGCGGTCGCCGACAAAGGCTTCGATCTCCTTGCGGATCACCACCGGCTTCATGCCGATCGAGGCATACATCTCCTTGGCGACTTCGATCGCCTCGGGAAAGGTCTGTTCGCCGCCGACAATTTCGACCAGTGGCAAGAGATAGACGGGGTTGAACGGATGGCCGACCACCAACCGCTCCGGATGCTTCTTCATCGCCACCTGCATGTCGGTCGGCTTGATGCCGGAGGTGGAGGAGCCGACAATGGCGTTGGCCGGCGCATAAAGGTCGATCTCGGCCAGCACGCGGTGCTTGAGGTCGAGCCGCTCCGGCACGCTTTCCTGGATGAAGTCGGCATCGGCGACCGCCTCGGCGATCGTCTTGGCGAAAGTGAGCTTGCCCTCTTTCGGCAGGCCGCCGGGCAGCATCTGCTTGTAGGCGCGTCGCGCTCCCTTCATCACCTCGCCGACCTTGCGTGACGCCTCGGGGTCGGGATCGAAGATCGACACGTCGATGCCGTTGAGCAGCAGCCGCGCGACCCAGCCGGCGCCGATGACGCCGCCGCCGATGGCTGCCGCCTTGTTGATGATGCTCATGCGGAGGCTCCGGTTCTTGTGCTGGCTGTTGCGGGGTCGGTGAGGGCGACACGCTCGCCGGCACGGATCACGGACGCGTCATAGGCCTTGCGCGCGAACACTTCGAGCACGAAGGGCCGGAAGAAATCGATCGGCAATGTCTCGTAATCCGGGTCGAAGCTCGACTG
Organism: Mesorhizobium sp. M0778; assembly: GCF_040320105.1. NCBI lineage: Bacteria > Pseudomonadati > Pseudomonadota > Alphaproteobacteria > Hyphomicrobiales > Phyllobacteriaceae > Mesorhizobium > Mesorhizobium sp. M0778. The sequence goes on from NZ_JAMYPA010000019.1 coordinate 15,593, forward strand.
GTCCCAGCGCTCGCAAAACTCATCGCAATCGTCGAAGTAGATGTGCCCGGCGAAACGGTCGCGGGCGTGCGGGTTGCCGCCGAGGTGATGTGCGTAATAGAGGCGCTGGAAGTCGCCGTGCTTTTCCACCACCCAGGTGCATTGCTCGCGTACAAAGGGCTTCAGGATCGACGCCGCATACTCGTCGTGATTATAGGGCGCGTAGATGTCGCCGATGTCGTGCAGCAAGGCGCAGGCAATCCAGTCGGTGTCGGCGCCGTCGCGCCAGGCCCGCGTCGCCGCCTGCAGCGAATGGCCGAGCCGGGTGATCTTGTAGCCCGACAGCCCTTCGTCGAGCTGGACAAGCGCGTCGAGCAGACGCTCGCCGGTCTTTGCCGCATGGTCGATCTCATGCTCGGTGAGGAAGGCATAATCCTCGCGGTCGCCGTCCTTCATGGCGGTGAACTTCACGGTCTTCATCGGCGGCTCCTCCCAACCGGGTTCTTCCCGCCCTTGCTCAAAGCGGTGCGCGCTTCGTCAGGTTCAGCTTCTTTCGCACCTCATCCGGGCCGATGACCCTGGCGCCCATATTCGACACGATACTGACCGCCCGCTCGACCAGCTGCGCATTGGTCGCCAGCACCCCCTTGTCGAGCCAGAGATTATCCTCCAGCCCGACACGGACATTGCCGCCGGCCAGCACCGCGGCAGCGACATAGGCCATCTGGTTTCGGCCAATGGCGAACGCCGACCAGTTCCAGGTCGACGGTACATTGTTGACCATGGCCATGAAGGTGTTGAGGTCGTCCGGCGCCCCCCACGGCACACCCATGCACAATTGCACCAGCGCGTCCGGCTTCAGCACTTGTTCCTCGACCAATTGCTTGGCAAACCACAGATGCCCGGTGTCGAAGGCCTCGATCTCCGGCTTGACGCCGAGCGCCGTCATCATGCCGCCCATGGCGCGCAGCATGCCGGGCGTGTTGGTCATGACATAGTCGGCTTCGGCGAAATTCATGGTGCCGCAGTCGAGCGTACAGATTTCCGGCAAGCACTGGCGAACATGTTCCACGCGGTTGGTCGCACCGCCCATATCCGTGCCTTTTTCGTTCAGCGGCAGGGGGGTTTCCGGCGGGCCGAATACCATGTCGCCGCCCATGCCGGCGGTCAGGTTCAAAACGACATCAACGTTTGCCGCGCGGATGCGCTCGGTTACCTCGCGGTAGAGATGCACGTCGCGCCTAGGCTTGCCGGTCTCGGGATCGCGCACATGGCAGTGCACGATCGCAGCCCCTGCCTTTGCCGCCTCGATGGCCGAATCGGCGATCTGCTTGGGCGAGCGCGGCACGTGCGGGCTGCGGTCCTGCGAACTGCCGGACCCGGTCACGGCACAGGTAATGAAGACCTCACGGTTCATCGCTAACGGCATCGGACTCTCTCCCAATAGAACATAGGGCAAGAATGCCTGACTTGCCGGAAACTGTTTTGCGTTTTACGAAGATCATGTGACCAAAACCGAAAAACCGACGATCTTTCGTGCCGAACGTTTGCCGCTCAAGGTGACGCTGCTGGTATTCTCCGGCTCGTCGATCATGTGTGTTGCGTCGGCTGTCGATCCGTTGCGCGCCGCCAACCGTATTGCCGGTGAGACCCTGTTCGATTTCAGGCTGGTCTCGGTCACAGGCGAGGCGCCGGTCACCACATGCGGCCTGCCGGTGGCGGTCAGCGGCCGCTTCGATGCGGCTGACACAACCGACATGCTGGTCGTCGTCGCCGGCTTCGGCACGCAGAACTACGCCACTTCAGCCTTGCTTTCCGGACTGCGCCGGGCGGCGCGCGCGGCACGCGCCTGCGGCGGCGTCGAGGCCGGCACCTGGCTGGTGGCGCGCGCGGGCTTGCTGGAGGGGCGCAGCGCCACCACCCACTGGGAGGATATGGAGGATTTTTCTTCGGCCTTCCCCGGCGTCGACGTGCGCCCCGACCGCTACGTCATCGACGGTCCCGTATTCACCTCTGGCGGCGCCTCGCCGACCTTCGACCTGATGCTGCATCTGATCCGCACGCGGCTCGGCATGGCCGTGGCGCTCGATGTCGCGAGCGTCTTCATCTACGACCAGGCGCGCGCCGCGACGGACGCGCAGCCGCTGGTCTCGCTCGGCCGTCTTGACGGCTACGATCCCAGGCTGGCGCAAGCCATCCGGCTGATGGAAGCGCATGTCGACCAGCCCCTGACTGTCGCCGCCGTGGCCAAGCGCGCCGGGGTGACGGCGCGGACGCTGGAAAGTATCTTTCGCAAGTCGATCGGCGAAACGCCGGGCGCCTATTATCTCAGGCTGCGCCTCGGCGCCGCGCGCCGGCTGGTGGTCGATACGCGCATCGCCATGGCGGACATTGCCGGGCGAACGGGCTTTTCGTCCGCCGCGGCATTTTCCAGAGCGTTTTCAAGAGCGTTCGGCGAAGCGCCGGTCAGGCTGCGCCTGAGATAGTGGGGATCAGGCAGCGTCTTGGCGGACGCTGTTGCCGTCGATCTGCGAGCGCATCTGTCTCGCCAGATGGGTCTCGAAGCGGCTGGCGACCGCGCGATCCCATTCGTTTGCACTCAGCGCACCATGCTTGGGGTGCGGCAGCGCCATCAGCCGGTCGATGATCGATCCGGCCTCGCCAGATGAGAGCAGGGCGTCGATTTCGCGTTCGTGCTGCATATCGTTTCGCCTCCTTCTTTCTGATTCCCGCCACGAACCACACTATAGGAACTCCGTGACGGCTGTTTGAAGGCAAGAGCGAGACGATTGATGGGCGATGCCGGGCAAAGTTTTGTCCGCCGCCGCCCATCTTGGGCACGATCTTTCCGACAGATCAGGCGGTGCGTCAGCCGAGCCGCATGGACAGTTCGACATCCTCGCCGAACGGCGTGGACATGTAGCCACTCCCAGTCGAGCGCACCCGCTCGAGGTATTCGAGGCAAAGATCGGCATTGTCGGCAACGACCAAGGCGCCCGGCCTGAGGCGACTTTCAACTAGGGTCAAGACCTCGGGATAGAGCGCTTTGGCGCCGTCGAGCAGCAGCAGGTCGACGGCTTCGGGAAGATCGACGCTTAATGTTTGCAGCGCGTCTCCTTCTCGGATTTCCACCATGTCGATGAGACCGCCTGCTGTCAGATTGCTCCTCGCGCGCACCACCTTGGATGGCTCGAACTCGCTGGTGATCAGGCGGCCGCCGCCATTGTCCCGCAAGGCTGCGGCAAGGTGCAGGGTCGAGATGCCGAACGAGGTTCCAAATTCGACGATCGTCCGGGCGCCGCTGCTCCGTGCCAGCATGTAGAGCAGCGTGCCGGTCTCTCGCGAAACGGGAAGCCAGAGATCCTTTAGCCGCCCGTAGAAATCGAGGTATTCGGTCTTGCTCCGAATGAAGCGGCTCCGCTCCTCGGCGGAGAGCTCCGCCACGGCAGGGCTCGTTGCCGCAGCGGCTTCCTCGAACAGGCGGTCCAGCAGGGGCGCCAGCGGCGTTGTCGTCAGTGTGGTCATATTGGTCTCCAGTCAAAATTGAATGCGTTCTTGTGCGGCATTCAAAATACGACTAATCATTCGCATTCACTAATCGCATTGGCGCGCCTCTCAATGAGCGATCACCGAAGTCCGCGGATTTCCTCGCGAAAACAGCCCAAGCAGGCCCGCTCGGCGGAGCTCGTTGCTGCGATTTTGGAGGCTGCTGTTCAGGTTTTGGCGAGGGAAGGCGCGCAGCGCTTCACCACGGCGCGGGTGGCCGAGAAGGCCGGTGTCAGCGTCGGATCGCTGTATCAGTATTTTCCGAACAAGGCGGCGATCCTGTTCCGGCTCCAGAGTGACGAATGGCGGCAGACGACCGATTTGCTGCGCGACATCCTCGAGGATATCAGGAAACCGCCGCTTGAAAGGCTGCGCGGCCTAGTCCACGCCTTCCTCCGCTCGGAGTGTGACGAGGCCGCGGTGCGTGTGGCGCTCGACGACGCCGCACCGCTTTACCGCGACGCGCCTGAGGCGCGGGCGGCAAGGGCGTCCGGAGACCGCACCATCCAGCTCTTCATGCAGGAGGCGTTGCCCAACGCCGCGCAAGCGACGCGCGAATTGGCCGGCGACCTCGTCATGACGGCGCTGAGCACGGTGGGGAAGCAGTTCTCGGAGGCGCCCCGAACCCCGGCGGAGATCGAAGCCTACGCCGACGCCATGGCCGACATGTTCTGCGCCTACCTAAGAGGCCTCGATCACGGCTAGGGCAAATGCCAGGCCCGGTCAGCAAGCAGACCGAAAGTTTCGCAGGGGGCAAACCTTGTCGGTTTCAGCCCCGCGGAAGCCGCCTTTATCCGCGGCCGCTGAAAATGCGGCCGCGAAACGGCACGCCTCAGACGTACCGGTTGACGATGTTCTCGAGCAGTTCCTGGCGGCCGGATCGGGGCTGCGGCTCGATCTTCTCCTTGACGACGCGATCAGTAATTTCCTCCAGCGTGCGCTTGCCGGCAAGCATCGCCTTGGCCTCGGCCGAATCCCAGCCGGCATAGCGCTCGGCGAGCGGCGCCGACAGCGCCTTGTCCTCGACCATGCGTGCCGCTGCCTTGAGGCCTCGAGCGCAGCAATCCATGCCGCCGATATGACCGATCAGCAGATCCTGCGGATCGAGCGACTGGCGCCTGAGCTTGGCGTCGAAATTGGTGCCGCCGGTCTTGAAGCCGCCCGCCTGCAGTACGTGATAATAGGCGAGCGCCATCTCCGGTACATTGTTTGGGAACTGGTCGGTGTCCCAGCCCGATTGGTAGTCGTTGCGGTTCATGTCGATCGAGCCGAAAATGCCGAGCGCATTGGCCAGCGCCAGTTCATGCTCGAACGAATGGCCGGCCAGGATGGCGTGGCCTTGCTCGATGTTGAGCTTGACCTCGTTCTCCAGTCCGAAACGCTTGAGGAAGCCATAGACGGTGGCGACGTCGTAATCATACTGGTGCTTGGTCGGTTCCTGAGGCTTCGGCTCGATCAGGATGGTGCCTTCGAAGCCGATCCTGTGCTTGTAGTCGACGACCAGATTGAGAAAGCGGCCGGCCTGTTCCTGCTCGCGGGCAAGGTCGGTGTTGAGCAGCGTCTCATAGCCCTCGCGGCCGCCCCACAGCACGTAGTTCTCGCCGTTCAGCCGCTTGGTGATGTCGATGCAGTGTTTCACCGTCGCGGCCGAATAGGCAAAGACGTCCGGATCGGGATTGGTGGCGGCGCCCGACATGAAGCGGCGGTTGGAGAACAGGTTGGCCGTGCCCCACAACAGCTTGACGCCAGTCTGCTTCATCTTTCCCGAGAAATAATCGGCGATCTCGTCGAGCCGCGCCGCACTTTCGGAAAAGTCCCGGCCCTCCGGCCGCACATCGGCATCGTGGAAGCAGAAATAAGGCGCGCCCAGCAGCGAAAACATCTCGAAGGCGACGTCGGCCTTGAGCTTGGCCAGCTCCATCGTGTCGGTACCGCCGGCCTTGGGGAACCACGGCCGGTCAAACGTCTGGCCGCCGAACGGATCGCCGCCTGGCCAGGCAAAGGAATGCCAGTAGGCGACGGCAAAGCGCAGATGGTCTTCCAGCCGCTTGCCGGCGACGATCTCGTCGGGATTGTAGAACCGGTAGGCCAGCGGATTGGTCGAATCCGGTCCCTCATATTTGATCTGTTGGATGTCGCCGAAAAAACCGCTGGTCATGTTCTTTTCCTCTCGCATGGTTCGGCCTGATTACCTCAAGCGTAATTGGTTTCGCGCTGGCGTTGGTCGAAAAGGCTCATGTCAAGAGCATCCAACGAAGGAGACAGACCATGACCGACCTCAACACCATTGCCGAAAACTACATCGCCGCCTGGAACGAGAGTGACGCCGCGCGCAGGAAAGCCTTGCTCAAGACGACCTTCACCGAGGATGTCGGCTACCGCGATCCGATCATGCAGGGCGACGGCCATGACGGCATCGCCGCGCTGATCGAAGGCGTGCAGCAGCGCTTTGCCGGCTTCAGGTTCTCGCTGAAAGGCGAGCCGGACGGCTTCGCTGACGCCATCCGCTTTTCGTGGAACCTTGGGCCGGACGGCACCGAGCCCGTCATCGAAGGCACCGATATCGGCATCATCGAAAATGGCCGGCTGAAAAGCGTCACCGGCTTTCTCGACAAGGTGCCGGCGCAGTGAGGAAATCTCGGCAAAGTGGGGGCCAAGCACCCCCCTCTGCCCTACCGGGCATCTCCCCCTCAAGGGGGGAGATTGGCTGGCCTTTCCGCCTTCGCCAATCACCGATCTTGCAAGACTGGCATAGCCGTCGACGCTGCCGATCTCCCCCCTTGAGGGGGAGATGCCAAGTGGTGGCAAAGAGGGCAGGCCAGAGGGGGGTAAGCGCCAGCTCACGCGGTTACAGCCCTGATCGCCGGGTAAAGCTGGCGGTAGCGCTGATAGGCCTGCGCATAGGCGTCGCCGAGGGCGGCGACCGGCTCGACCGTGGCGTCCGTCGCCGGCGCCGTGCACACGGCGCGCGGATCGGCAGCGGTCGCCGCGATCAGGCCAAGCCGGGCCGCACCGAACGCGGCGCCGAAATCGCCCTCGGCGGGAATATCGATGGGCAGGCCAAGCGCGGTGGCGATGGCCTTCAACCAGTAGCGCGAACGCGAGCCGCCGCCGATCGCCGTCACCCGGGTCAGCGTCGTGCCGGCCTTGGCCAGAGCTTCCAGGCTGTCGCGGAAAGCGAAAGCGACGCCTTCGAGCACGGCCTGGGTCAGCGCCGCGCGGCCGGATTCGTGTGCAAGCCCCGTAAACGCGCCGCGAATGGCGGAATCATTGTGCGGCGTCCGTTCGCCTGAGAGATAGGGCAGGAAGGAGACACCGGTCGGCGCCTGCAGCGCATCGCCGAGTTCGGCGGTCAACTCGCCAGCACCTTTGCCCGCGATTGCCGATAGCCAGTTGAGCGAATCGGTTGCCGACAGGATGACGCCCATCTGATGCCAGGTGCCGGGCAGGGCATGGCAGAATGTATGCACGGCGCTTTCCGGGTTGGGCAGATAGGCCGCGTTGGCGGCAAAAAGCACGCCGGATGTGCCGAGTGAGACGAAAGCCTGGCTGGCGCCGACCGTGCCCATGCCGCAGGCCGAGGCTGCGTTGTCGCCGGCGCCGCCGGCGATCGGGATGCCCGCCTGCATACCCCATTTCGTAGCCAGTTCGCTGCGCAAGGTACCGGCCTTTGCCGTGCCTTCGACCAATGACGGCATCTGCCTTTCGTCGAGCGACGTGGCGGCGAGCAGTTCGGCGGACCAGGCTCGTTTGCCGACGTCGAGCCACGACGTGCCAGCCGAATCCGACATTTCCGAAATATGCTCGCCGGCGAGCCAGAGCCGCAAAAAGTCCTTCGGCAGCAGGACCTTTGCCACCTTGGCGAAAACAGCCGGTTCGTTGTTTTTCACCCAGGCGAGCTTTGGCGCGGTGAAGCCGGGAAAGACGATGTTGCCGGTCAGCTTGCGAAAGCGCGGGTCGGCGTCGAGTGCGGCCGCCTCGGCGTGGCTGCGTGTGTCGTTCCACAGGATGCAGGGGCGCAGCACCTGGTCGGCGGCGTCGAGCAGGGTGGCGCCATGCATATGGCCGGAAAGGCCGATGCCTTTGACCGCCGCGAGCTCCTTCGCATGCGCGGATCGCAGCTCGGCGATCGCCGCTTCGCAGGCGCGGATCCACTCAGCCGGGTTCTGCTCGGACCAGCCGGGATGCGGGCGCGACACGTCGAGCGGCGCATGGCCGGAACCGACGATGCTCTGCCTTGCATCGATCAGCAGCGCCTTGACGCCCGACGTGCCGAGATCGAGGCCGAGATACATGTTTCCTCCCATGTCCGTCAGGCCTGGCGGCGACGGTCTTTCTTGCTCCCCGCCTCTGCCTGCGACAGAGGCGGCGAAGATATCCCGGCAATCGTGCCGCCGGACAAGCGCTCCGGTCAACACGCGAAGATTTTTTCGACACTCGAAAAAATCTTGCCGGGGCAGTTTTTAAGGCAAGATTTAGTCTTGGTCAATTCGCCGCGAGAGCGGTTGCGCGCCGTGAAAACAGTGCCGATAGCGGGCTGTCCGGCCGTGCCAGCGCGCGTTCCGCCGCAAGCGCCCGCGCCAGCGCGCCATCACCGGAACGCAATGCCGCTTCGATCAGCGTCAGGTCGATGACGTCGCGTTGGGCGTGGCTGCCGCCGAAGCGATGGGCGATCGCCCGGATCGGCCGGATCAGGCGGATCGTCCCGGCATAATTACCGTCGCCGAATGCCTTGATGGCGAGCGTCAGGGGATGGCCGACATCCCTGGTGAAACCAGCGTTGTCGTCTTTGCCCTGCATCGCCTCGCGCTGCGCCTCGAGCAAGCCGCGGGCCGGCGCTTCGAGGCCGGCGCCGACAAACGCCATCATTGCGTGGGCGTCGTTGAAGGCATAATGGCCGGCGCTGGCCTTGGGCAACCAGTTGGCGGCCAGTGCCGTCCAGCGGTCGCCGACATCGACGCCGCCGAGATGCAGGCGCCACAGGATCGCCGAGGCATCGACCATGTTGAGCGCCAGCGTCGAGCGCTCGCCATAGATCGGCCCGTCGTAGAGCGCCAGCACGTCGTCGGTCTCGCCGAGGTCGTAATGGAACAGCGCCAGATGCCACCAATTGTGCACCTGCAGAAAGCTTTCCCGCGTCCACGCTTCGGGGTTGGCGCGCATCCACAGAATGCCGTCCTTCTGCCGGCTCTGCATCTCCATGACGTGGGCGACGGCATGCTGGGCCCAGCCGTCGCGCGGCTCGATATCGACCGCCGTGCGGCCAAGTTTTTCGGCGCGCGCGTAGTCGCCCATTTCCTCCAGCCCAAAGGCCTGCATGCCGAGTATGGCGTGGTAGCCCGGCATGCCGCTCTGCCAGGACGGCAGCGCGCGGCCGATGCGGTCGCGCAGCATGCGGGCGTTGCCGGTGAAGAAGTCGATCTGGTGGCCGGTCTGCAGCGCCAGCGCATCGAGCGGGAACTCGATGGCGATATCCTCCAGCACGCGGGCGGCCTCGTGCCAGCGGCCCTCCGCAAGGTGGCCAAGCGCGGCGACATGCGCCTGCTCGCGCGTCGTCGCGGCAAGCGGCAGCGCTGCCTCGTGACATGCCTTGGCCACCGCCGTCGCTTCACGCTCGGTGGCGAGGCCAAAGAGATAACCCTTGAACACATGCGCCATGACGAAGCCGGGATCTTCGGCGATTGCCCGGTCAACGGAACCGACAGGATCGCCGATGAAGCACTGCAATTCGCGCACAGCCTGGCTGTAGGACGAAAACCCGGCCTCCGTCGCGCCAGACAGCGCTAGGCCAAATGCATCCCTGACCGCCATGGCTTGTCCTCAGTTGCCCGAGCGCATCGCCACCGTGGCGATGCCGGCGCCGACCAGCAGCGTGCCGCCGGTGCGGTTGAAGATGCGGATCGCCTTTGGATTGCGCACGACGTTGCGCGCCCTTGCGGCGATCAGCGCATAACCGAAGGCATTGGCGAAGGCGAGCGCCAGGAAGGTCGTCTCGAAGATCAGCATCTGTGTCCAGAAATCCGCATGCCGGTCGAGGAACTGCGGCAGGAAGGCGACGAAAAAGGTGATGCTTTTCGGATTGAGCGCGGTAACCAGCCAGGCATGTGCCGTCATCTTGGCCGATGACACCGCATCGGTGCGCGGTTCGGCCCGCAGCGCGCCGCCGGCGCGAAACAGCTTTATGCCGAGATAGATCAGATAGCCGGCGCCGATCACCTTCAGCACGGTGAATACGGTCGCCGACGCCGCCAGCAGCGCGCCGATGCCCAGCATCGACAGTGTCATTGCGGTGAAGTCGCCGAGCGCCACGCCGACTGCCATCGGCAGCGCGGTGCGCCAGCCCTGGCCGAGCGCATAGGACACCACCAGCAGGATGGTCGGGCCCGGAATGACCAGAAGGACTGCCGAGGCGGCGGCAAATGCGGCCCAGTTTTCGAAGGACATTTTCTTCTCCTTGAGCTCAAAGAAGAGGATAAATCCTTGGCCTCGCGAAGATGTAAAGAGGCAAAAACCGAAAAAGCCCCTCGTTAACGGCAGATGGCTGGCCTTCACGCTTTTTCAACCATGATTGGTGAAAATGCCTGCTATCCGGCCGGACCGTGTTTCCCGCCGATAGCGTAGGGTTTGGGTAAATGCGTGAGTTGCCGCACGGTCTGTCGCTGCCGCATAATGGCGACGCAATCGAAACCGAAATACAGCTTTCCCGCCGCACGGTGCTGTCCGGCGCCGGTGCGCTGGCGCTGCTCGGCGTCGCCGGCTGCAGCCAGACGCTGGATCTGCCGTCGCTCCAGCTCGACGACGTCACCACCGGCTCGATCCGGCCCATCCGCCCGAGTATCAGCGTCGACAAGAACATCACCAGCCCCGACGTGATGTACGCTTCGCTCACCGACGGTGGCTTCAATGTGCCGGAAGTGCCCTATCTCAAGGTCAAGCCGGAATTCCGCCGCCAGATTGTCGTCGATCCGACCGGCGAGCAACCCGGCACGATCGTCGTGCATTCGCAAGAGCGGCTGCTCTATCTGGTGCAGCCCGGCGGCGAAGCGATCCGTTACGGCGTCGGCATCGGCAAGGACGGGTTCCGCTGGTCCGGCCGCGCCAACATCCAGTACGGCAAGGAATGGCCGGTCTGGACCCCACCGCCCGAGATGATCGTCCGCAAGCCGGAGCTGGTGAAATGGCAGAGCGGAAAGCCGGGCGGCCTCGACAATCCGCTCGGCGCGCGCGCCCTCTACATCTATCAGAACGGCAGCGACACCGGCTATCGCATCCACGGCTCGCCCGAATGGTGGAGCATCGGCCAGGCGATGTCGTCGGGCTGCGTGCGCCTGATCAACCAGGACATCATCGATCTCTACAGCCGCGTCTCCAAGAAGAATCCGGTGGTCGTCGTCTGACCGGCGGCCAAGGCTCGAGCGATTACTCTGCCGGCTAGCACTGCACACCCATGTACTACAATTTTGTGCGAATTCATGCGACGCTTCGCCTTGCCCAGCCATGTCCGCTCGTGTGACTGACAAGTTTTGGGAGATCGCGACATCGTTGCGCTGATCGAGGCGAGCGAAGCGGAGAAGCCGACCATGCGTGGTCCCTTGCAAGAAGCAAGAAAGCAATTGATGCCGCTTGTCAGGATAGCTGAACTGGAAATCGATCCTAAGCAGATCGGCAGCTACAGGGCCCTGCTTGCTGAAGAGATTGAGGCTTCTGTACGCGTCGAGCCGGGCGTGCTTTTCCTTCATGCGGTAGCAGTAAAAGGCACGCCTGAAAAGGTGCGCGTGATCGAATGCTACGCCGATCGGGCGGCCTATGAGGCCCACCTGACCACGCCGCACTTTCTCAAATACAAGGCGCAGACGGCGAGTATGGTCAGGTCACTTCGGCTCATCGAAACGGATCCTATCGCGCTGCAAGCGAAGAGTGGCGCGATTTCAAACTGACCCACTGCCTCTGCCGTTGCGCGATGCCACAAGACAGGCGAATGTGCCTGCGATTTTCATCGCCCGGGAGACGTGAACAATGGCCGGAACTTTTGTGATCGCGCAAGGCGGCGGCCCGACCGCCGTCATCAACCAGACGGTGGTGGGCGCTGCGCTCGAAATCCGCAAGCGGCATCCCGGCGCCAAGGTCCTTGGTTCCATCCACGGCGTGCGCGGCATTCGTGACGGCAATTACGTCGATCTTTCCGCCATCCCCGAGGACCGTTTGCGGCTGATCGCGGCGACGCCGAGCGCCGCGCTTGGTTCGACGCGCGACAAGCCGGATGCCGCCTATTGCGACCTCGTCCTCAACGGCTTGAAGAAAGCCGGTGCCGACGCCTTCATCTATATCGGCGGCAACGACACCTCGGGCACGCAGCAGATCCTGACCGACGCCGCCGGCGGCAAGATGGCCTTCGTGCATGCGCCAAAAACCATCGACAACGATCTCGAGGAGAACGACCATACGCCCGGCTTCATGTCGGCGGCCGAGTTCGTCGCCGGCGCGTTTCTTTCGGTCGATCTCGATTTCCGCGCTTTGCCGGGCATTTATGTCGGCATCGTCATGGGGCGGCACGCCGGTTTCCTGACGGCCGCGTCCGCGGCATGGCAGCTCGATCAGGACAGCGGCCCGCATCTCGTCTACGTGCCGGAGCGGCCGTTCTCGGCGGCCGGTTTCATCGACGACGTGCGCGCCACGCTCGACCGCCACAAGCGCTGCATCGTTGCCGTCTCCGAAGGCGTCAGCACCGCCGACGGCAAGGCACTGGTCGAAAGCCTGGTGCCGCCGGAAAGGCTGGAGCGCGACCAGCACGGCAACGTCAAGCTGTCGGGCAGCGACCTGCCGGCAGCCTTGGAGCGCGCGCTGGCCGAGGGATTGCCGGGCAAGCGGGCGCGCGTCGATGCGCTCGGCTACATGCCGCGCGGCTATGTCGGCGCCATCAGCGCGGTGGACGCGCAGGAGGCCTTCGACGCCGGCGCCTTCGCGGTCACGGTCGCCGACGAGGGCGGCGGTTCGGTGGCGCTGCAATATGACGGCAAGAAAACCGTGCTGAAGAAGGTGCCGCTGAAGAACGTCGCCGGCAAGACGCGCCATATGCCGGATGATTTCATGCTGCCCGATGTCAACCGGCTGTCCGATGCGGGGATGGCCTATCTGAAGCGGCTGGTCCCGCAAAAATACAAGGTCGGCAAGCCGTTCGTCTGATGCCGGCCTTGATCTGATGGACAACTGGTTCAGCAAAACCATCGTCGACGCAGAGACGACCATGCTGACCGAGCCCTTCGTGCATGAATTCGTGCGCGCCAACATCTGGCATTTGCGCGGCCGCGACGTCGACCTGCTGGTCGACACCGGCATGGGGATCTGCCCACTGGCGCCGCAGATCGACACGCCGGCCGGCAAGCCGCTGCTCGTCGTCGCCACGCATATCCATCTCGATCATGTCGGCTCGCTGCACGAGTTTCCGTTGCGGGCAGGGCCGCGCCACAGCGCCGCGCAGTTCGGCAGCATGGATGAAGCGATTACCTACGCCTACATGTTCCATGACCTGGAAGGGGCTGTCTCCAGGCTGCCGGCGGAGGGCTGGAAAGCCGCCGATTACAGGATTCCGCCGGCGCCGCTGACTAGGACCCTGGACGAGGGCGATAGGGTCGACCTCGGCGACCGCCAATTCCGCGTCCTGCATCTGCCCGGCCACTCTCCTGATTCGATCGCGCTGTTCGACGAGGCCGACGGCCTGTTCTTCGCCGGCGACGCCATCTACGACGCCACGCTGATCGACGACCTGCCGGATTCGGATCGTGCCGCCTACCGCCACACGATGCAGCGGCTGCTCGAGCTGCCGATCCGCATCGGCCATGGCGGTCATGGACCGAGCTTCGACGGCAGGCGGATGCGCGAGATCGCCTCGGCGTATCTCAGGCGAACGGACGGGACAGCGGCATAGGAAGCCTCGGCAGGGGCGGTGAGGGGCGGCACAAACCTGAGGCGATTTTTCTTGGGTAGCTATTTTGTTCTTGCTTTGTGCCGGCAGCTATGCTAGTAATTTGGGTATGGTGCTGATTTGCCCCAACGACCCGCCGCAAGGCGGGTTTTTGTTTTCGGCTTTCGGCGCCAGCCCGGCAAGGCGGCTGCCAGCCGGAAATTAAATCTTCGTAATATTATCTGGAAACCACGATCGGCGCCCTAGATGCGGGGCTGTCGATTCGGTCGGCCGCCGTGCCAGGCGAGACAGGCAAGGCCGACACGCCGATGGAGCGTTCCGGTGACGGAACGCTGCGGCGCCCGATCAATCTCTCGCCCGGACAACGGCCATGTCACCAATCCAGACCCTTCGCAGACATCGCGTCGCCGCTTTGCTGGGCGCCGCGCTGATCGTCAGCCCCTTCGCCCTGCCTCTGGCTCCCAGGCTGAATGATGTCCTGGCGGCAACAGTGACGCCACCTGTCACCGGCATGACCGCTCCCAGCGGTTCGTTCGCTCCGGTCGTGGCGGCCGACAAACCGGCAGTGGTGACCATCACGACGGTCATGAAAGCCCAACAGCCGGACACCATGAGCGACGCCTCTCCCTTCGGCGGAAACTCGCCTTTCGACGATTATTTCCGCCATTTCTTCGATGACCAGGGACAGCCCGCCCCCAAAACACCGCCGGAGCAGGCGCCGCGCACCGAGGCCCTCGGTTCAGGCTTCATCGTCGGCGCCGACGGCACCATCGTCACCAACAATCACGTCGTCGACGGCGCCCAGTCGATCAAGGTGACGCTCGACGACGGCACCGAGCTTCCCGCCAAATTGATCGGCCATGACGCCAAGAACGATCTTGCCGTGCTCGAGGTCAAAGCCGGCAAGCCCTTGCCGACCGTCAAATGGGGCGATTCCGACAAGCTCATGCCGGGCGATCAGGTGCTCGCCTTCGGCAATCCTTTCGGCCTTGGCACCACCGTCACGGCCGGCATCGTCTCGGCGCGCGGCCGCGACCTTCACAGCGGGCCGTTTGACGACTTCATCCAGATCGACGCACCGATCAACCGGGGCAATTCCGGCGGCCCGCTGACGGATGTGAACGGCAATGTCGTCGGCATCAACACGGCGATCTTTTCGCCGAATGGCGGCAGCGTCGGCGTCGGCTTCGCCATCCCCTCGGACCAGGCGCAAAAGGTCGTTGCCAAGCTGATGAAGGGCGGCTCCATCCAGTACGGCTATCTCGGCGTCCAGATCCAGCCGGTGACGCCTGATATGGCGAGCGCCATCGGCCTCGATCACCCCGCCGGCGTGCTGGTCGCGCAGGTCAGCGACGGATCGCCGGCCGCCAAGGCCGGCATCGAGACAGGCGATGTCATTACCAGCTTCGCCGGCCAGGACATAAAGGATCCAAGGGACCTGTCACGCGCCGTCGCCGACATTGCGCCCGGCACGAGGGAAGCGCTCAATGTCTGGCGCAAGGGGAAGGGCCTGCAGATCTCCGTCGAGATCGGGCGCAACGAAGACGATATGGCGACGGGATCGGTGGCCGGCGATCAGGGTCAGCCGTCGACGGAGCAGGGCCTTCGCGCACCGACCCTCGGTCTCGGCCTGATGGACGTCACCCCGGATGTGCGCCAGGCAATGAACATGACAGGCAACCAGCACGGCGCACTGGTCGAGCGCGTCGACCCGAACAAGGCGGCATCGGCTTCCGGCATTCAGCCCGGCGACATCATCGTCGCCGTCGACCAGCATCCGGTGAGGAGCGCCAGGCAGGCTAACCAGGCGATTTCTCAGGCTGCCAAATCCGGCACGAAATCGGTGCTGCTGCTTGTCGAGCGCGGCGACGCCCAGATGTTTGTCGCCGTGCCCTTTGCCAGTGGCTGAGGCACGCGCCGCGCTGCCAAAATAGACGTAGAGCACTGCCACCAGGCCGAGCCAAGATTTCGGTTGCCCGCGGGCGCGTCTTCGAGAAAACTGACAAGGGTCGATTGGACCTTGCGCAAACGGATATTCTCGATGGTTACCCGAGGCTTCTCTTCCGGACGAAAGCCCCCGACGGATACGAATGCACGTATCCCGCCGGGGCAGTATCTCGAGCAAGGTTTCCCGGTCCTGTCGGCCGGCCCGACGCCGCATGTGCGCACCGAGGATTGGTCGTTCACGCTTAAGCACGGGCCGCGGCCGATCAAGAAGTGGAACTGGGCCGAGTTCAATGCGCTGTCCTTGACCAAGATGACGCGCGACATCCATTGCGTGACCGCATGGACCAAGTTCGACACGGCGTGGCAGGGCGTGCTGGTCGACGACATCCTTGCCGACGCCGGCATCGAGCCGCCCACCGCCTTCACGCTGGCGCTGGGTTTCGACGGCTATTCCACCAACGTGCCGACGAAGGATCTCACCGGCGGCAAGGCGATGGTGGCACTGCTTTACGAGGGCAAGCCGATCACCCCCGATCATGGCGGGCCGGCGCGGCTGCTCGTTCCACATCTCTATTTCTGGAAATCGGCCAAATGGCTGAACGGGCTGCAGTTCACCGAGCGTGACGAGCCGGGTTTCTGGGAGCTGCGAGGCTATCATATCTATGGCGACCCGTGGCGCGAGCAGCGCTACACGAACGATCCATGAGCGACGCACCGGCGGCGCAGTCGCCCTAGCAGACAGTCACCATCACCCGCATCCAAAAGCGCACGCCGCGCGTCACCAGCTTTTTCCTGCAGCCATCGCGGCCCTTCGCTTACCGTGCCGGACAGCATGTCGACGTCAGGCTGACGGCGCCTGACGGTTATCAGGCGCGCCGCTCCTATTCCATCGCCTCGGCGCCGGAGACCGGCGAGACCATCGAACTGGCGATTGAAAAACTCGAGGACGGCGAGGTCTCGCCGTTCTTTCACGAGATTGCGGCGGTGGGCGACGACGTCGAATTGCGCGGGCCGCTCGGCGGCCATTTCGTCTGGTCCGACAGCGATGGCGGACCGCTCCTGCTCGTCGGCGGCGGGTCGGGCGTGGTGCCGCTGATGTCGATGGTCCGTCACCGGGCGATGCAGGGGTCGCTGGTCGCCGCCGCCTTGGTATTTTCCGCGCGGGTCTGGGACGAGGTGATCTTTCGCGACGAGTTGATCGACCTCGCCGAGCGCCGGGATGGCTTCGACCTGGTGCTGACGCTGACGCGCGAGCCGGCCCGCCGTCCGGCGGATTATGCGCGGCGGATCGACGCCGCGATGATGGTGCAAGCCATGACGAGGCTGCCCGCGCCGCCGAAGCTGGCCTTCGTCTGCGGCTCGAACGCATTCGTGACGGCCGCCGCCGAGGCACTGATCGATGCCGGCGTCCCGGCGGCACTCATCCGCACCGAACGCTACGGGGTCTGATCCGGTTCTGCTTGCTCCGTTGCAGTCTTCGCTGCCCGGCATAAACGGGCCGAAAACAGGTAGAACGGCAAGGTCGCGTTTGGCTGAAATGGTTAACGATTCGACAAACAACCCCCTGCTGCTACTTTTATCGGTTTAAAAAATCGAACCGAACGGTTCGTTTCTGTTGACAATGCGTGCAGGACCCTGTGAACGCTGCCTCTCCAAGTCACCTTGCGGCCAGACCGATGCTATGGGCTATCTACTTGATGTTTAGCAATAAAATTGTGGCGAAGGGAATCTCTGGCACAATTTCAAGGTGTAGATTCTTGGTCCACACCAAACAACTTCGTGATTGGAAACTGGCCATTGGCTTTCCCACATCGGGGCTGTCCGGACGACGCGAATTCCTCCGACGCGAATTCCTCCCAAGACACGCCGCTAGACGGACCGAAAACTAAGATACTGGAGTACTAAAAATGAAAAAGATCGCTCTTGCCGCCGTCGCCGTTTTGGCCATCACCGGCAGCGCCTTCGCTGGCAGCGACAACTTTGGTTCCAAGGGTGCGAACCAGCCTGCCGCTTCGGTCGACAGCTCGTACACGGCTTCCATTCAGAAGCCGGCTCATGCTGACGAGCAGCCTGTCCAGGGCGCCGACCGCAACCTCTTCGGCAACAACTAACAGCCGATCCCAGCATCAAAGCGGCGGGCATTATCCGCCGCCCGGGACCCGAGAAATTCAGGAGTATTAAAATGAAAAAGATCGTTCTTGCTGCCGCCGCCGTTCTGGCCATCACCGGCAGCGCTTTCGCCGCTAGCGACAATTATGGTTCCAACGGTGCCAACCAGCCTACTGTCTCGGTCGACACCTCCTACACGGCTTCCGTCAAGACGTCGGACCAGGCTGAAAAGCAGCCGGTCGTCCAGGGCGCCGACCGCAACCTCTTCGGCAACAACTAACAGCCGATCCCAGCATCAAAGCGGCGGGTGAGCCCGCCGCTTGATTCGAAAATCCAGGAGTACCCAAATGAAAAAGATTGTTCTTACTACCGCCGCTCTCTTGATTGCCGCCGGCAGCGCCTATGCCCGCAACGATAATGTTGGCGGGACCGACATCAACAAGCAGTCGACCGTCAACGTCGACAACACGCAGACGTATTCAGTGCGTGACAGCAATTCGCCGATCTACAAACTGCTGAATTCGTCTGGCGATGTGCCCAAGTCCGCGCCTCAGGGCGCCGACCGCAACCTCTTCGGTAACAACTAACAGCCGAACTGGAATTCCAAACAAGAGCGGCGGGCCATGCCCGCCGCTCTTGTCTTTGTATGGCGGAAAAACGCCTGCTTCAAGCCGCCTTTGCTTCTGCTTCATGGAGCGCGAAAGAGCGCCCGTCCGCGTCGAAAATATGCAGGTCGCCTGCGTCCGCCGTCAGCCGCAGCGTCGCTCCGCGCTTGACCTCGACATTGCCCGGCAGCTTGGTCACCAGCGGCAGGTCGGCGCGGCCGATGTCGACATAGACGAGCTGGACCTCGCCGAGCTGCTCGACATAATCGACCGTCCCTTCGAACAAATAGTCGGCGCCGGTGGCAATCATCAGATCCTCCGGCCGCACCCCGAAGCTCACCGCAGCGCCTTTCGCCGAGGCAGGCGTTGCGATCGGCACCGTTGCCTTGCGGCCGCCGACATGGCTGACGACGGTGGGGTTGCCGGTCCTGTCGATCGTTGCCGGCAGGATGTTCATCGCCGGCGAGCCGATGAACTGGGCGACGAACAGATTGCCGGGCCGCTTGTAGAGCTCCATCGGCGTGCCGACCTGTTCGATATGGCCTTCCTTCAGAACCACGATGCGGTCGGCCAGCGTCATCGCCTCGACCTGGTCGTGGGTGACGTAGATCATCGTTGTGGCCGGCATCGATTCCTTGAGCTTGGCGATCTCGATGCGGGTAGCGACGCGCAGCGCCGCGTCGAGGTTGGACAGCGGCTCGTCGAACAGGAAGACCTTGGGATTGCGCACGATGGCGCGGCCGATAGCGACGCGCTGGCGCTGGCCGCCCGACATCGCCTTGGGCAGACGGTCGAGATATTTGGTCAGCTGCAGGATCTCGGCCGCCTGGCGCACCCGCTTGTCGATCTCGGCCTTGCTTTCCTTGCCGATCTTCATCGAGAACGCCATGTTGTCGTAGACGGTCATGTGGGGATAGAGCGCATAGGACTGGAACACCATGGCGATGCCGCGCTTCGACGGCGGCACGTCGTTGACGATTTCGCCGTCTATCTTGAGCTCGCCCGAGGTGATCTCCTCCAGCCCGGCGATGCAGCGCAGCAAGGTCGACTTGCCGCAACCAGACGGACCGACGAAGACGATGAATTCGCCCGACTTTATGTCGAGGTCGACGCCGTGCAGAATGTTGAGATTGCCGTATGATTTCTTCACTTGCCTTAGCGTGACATCGGCCATGGTACCCTCCAGTTCTTCCTTGAATTCAGTCGATACGCCCGAACCAGGCGCCGTAGCCGCCCAGGCGGATAGTGCCGGCGTCAGTCTGTCCCGAAAACCCGTGCCCCGGCAAGGGCTGCAGTGAGCGGCCGCCAAGATCGACCTCGGCCGGCTTTGCGCCGAGATTGAAGGCGCAGACGATCTGCTCGTTGCCTTCGCGGCGCGTGAAGGCGACGGTGTCGTCGTCGCTTTCGATGAACTCGATATCACCCTTGGCCAGTGCCGGATGAGCGCGGCGGAAAGCCAGGAAGCGCCGGTAGTGCTCGAGCAGCGAGCCGTCGTCGCCCTGCTGCACATTGACCGCTTGCGCAAGATGCTTGCTGGGCACCGGCAGCCAGGGCTTTGCCGTCGAGAAGCCGCCATTGCGGGCAGCGCCGTCCCAAACCATCGGCGTGCGGCAGCCATCGCGGCCCTTGAATTCCGGCCAGAAGCGGATGCCGTATGGGTCCTGCAGATATTCAAAGCTGAGCTCGGCCTCGCTAAGCCCGAGCTCCTCGCCCTGATAGATGCAGACCGAGCCACGCAACGACATCAGCAGCGCCGAGATGACCTTGAGGTAGGCGGTCGGGTCGGGCTCGCCGGCAGCCCAGCGCGAGGCAGGGCGCATCACGTCATGGTTGGAGAAGGCCCAGCACGACCAGCCGTCGCTGGCCACCTTGCCGAAGGTTTCCAGCACCGAGCGTACCTTTGCCGCGCTGATCTTCTCCGGCGCCAGGAAGTCGAAGGAGTAGCACATGTGCACGCGCTTGCCGCCGGCCGTATAGGCCGCCACTACTTCCAGCCCACGCTGCGAATCGCCGACTTCGCCAACCGCGGCCGTCGCCGGATATTCGTCGAGCAGGGCGCGGAAGCGTTCGAGGAAGCCGAGGTTTTCAGGCCGGCTCTTGTCGTAGAGATGGTCCTGGTAGTTGTAGGGGTTGACGGCCGGCGCCGTCTGGTCGTTGCGCTGCTCGGGCGGCAGCGGCGGATTGTCTTCCAGCCCTTGGCTGTGGAAGTAGAAATTGATGGTATCGAGGCGAAAGCCATCGACGCCGCGCTCCAGCCAGAAGCGGGTGACATCGAGCAGCGCGTCCTGGACCGCGCGGTTGTGGAAATTGAGGTCGGGCTGCTCGGCCAGGAAATTATGCAGGTAATATTGCTGGCGGCTGGTGTCCCACTGCCAGGCCGAGCCGCCGAAGATCGACAGCCAGTTGTTGGGCGGCGTGCCGTCCGGCTTGGCATCCGCCCAGACATACCAGTCGGCTTTTGGATTGCTGCGGCTCGAACGGCTTTCCTTGAACCATGGATGGATGTCGGCGGTGTGCGACAGCACCTCGTCGATCATCACCTTGAGGCCAAGCCGATGCGCCTCGGCGGTCAGCGCGTCGAAGTCGGCGAGCGTCCCGAACATCGGATCGACGTCGCAATAATCCGACACGTCGTAGCCAAAATCCTTCATCGGCGATTTGAAGAATGGCGAGATCCAGATGGCGTCGACACCGAGCGAGGCGATATAGGGCAGCCGGCCGATGATGCCCCTGAGGTCGCCGATGCCGTCGCCGTTCGAATCCTGGTAGCTGCGCGGGTAGATCTGGTAGATCACGGCACCTCGCCACCAGTCGCGATCGATCGCGAGATCGGGCTTCGGGGTCGCCTTCAAAGCGGATTGCATGATCTCAACCTCCTTTCACCGAGCCGGCAAGCAGCCCGCGGACGAAATAACGCTGCAGCGAGAAGAACACGATCAGCGGCACGATGATGGTGACGAAGGCCGATGTCGTCAGGATCTCCCAGTCGCCGCCGCGCGAACCGAGCAACGCATTGAGCTTGGCGGTCAGCACGATCTGGTCGCCCTCGGTACCGAGGAAAACCATCGCCACCAGCAGATCGTTCCACACCCAGAGAAACTGGAAGATGGCGAACGAGGCCAGCACCGGGAACGACAATGGCAGCACGATCTTGACGAAGATCTCGAAATCGCTGGCGCCATCGATGCGCGCCGATTCCATGATCTCGCGTGGCAGGCCGGCGATATAGCTCCTCAACAGATAGATGGCGAAGGGCAGGCCGAAGCCGGTATGTGCCAGCCAGATGCCGAGATAGGTTTTCGACGGCACGCCGAAGAAACTGCCGACGCCGTTGTAGAGCTTCAACAGCGGGATCAGCGACATCTGCAGCGGCACGACCAGGAGGCCGATGATGACGGCGATGAGCAGCGCCCGGCCGGGAAAGCGCATCCACGCCAAAGCGTAGGCGGCGAACGCGGCGATCAGGATCGGGATCACGGTCGCCGGAATGGTGACGGTCAGCGAATTCATGAAGGAGCGGCCGATGCCTTCCGAAAACAGCACCGTGTCGTAGTTGTCGGTGGTGAATTTCGGCGGCGCCGACGAGGCGTAATAGACGCGCTGGCCGCGTTCGCTTTCGAAAGCCTTCGGCGAGGTCATGACGAAACTGCCGTCGGCATTGAGCTGCAGGGTCACGCCGTCGCCGAGATCGGCTGTCGTGCCGGCGGGATATTGCGTCGGTGCGGCCGACTTGACGCCGAAGGCGCTGATGTTGCGGGCAGGACCGTCGCCGAAGATATTGCCTTGCAGGACGAACTTGCCGTCCTTCTCGACCTGCGCCGAAGCGGGCGGCAGCCGTCCGGCTTCCGTCTGGCTGGAACTGGTGAACGAGTTCCACCAGCCCGAAGCGATGATCTGGTCCTTGTCGCGCAGCGACGAGACCAGGATGCCGAGCGTCGGGATCGTCCAGATCGCAACGAAGATGAAGACGGCGATATGGACGCCGAAACGGCTGACAAAGGACTTTCCGGTCGCCACGGCCATCTCAATGTCCCTCCGTCTCTTTGTTCGCCTGGCGGATGTTCCAGACCATGATCGGAATGACCGCGATCATGATGATGATGGCGATGGTGGCGCCGCGGCCGAAATCGCCGCCGCCGCGGAACATCCAGTCGAACATCAGATTGGCCAGCACCTGGCTGTTCCACTGGCCGTTGGTCATGGTCAGCACGATGTCGAAAACCTTCAGCACCAGGATGGTGATGGTGGTCCAGACTACGGCGATGGTGCCCCAGATCTGCGGCACCATGATCTTCCAGAAGATCTGGAAAGGATTGGCGCCGTCGATGACGGCGGCTTCCAGCGTCTCTTCCGGAATGCCGCGCAAGGCCGACGACAGGATGACCATGGCAAAGCCGGTCTGGATCCAGATCAGGATGATCATCAGGAAGAAGTTGTTCCAGAACGGCAGCGATATCCAGACCTGCGGCTGGCCGCCGAAATACTGGATGATGGCGTTGAGCAGGCCGATCTGCGTCTGGCCGTCGCCGCGATACTCGTAGATGAATTTCCAGATGACGCTGGCGCCGACGAAGGAGATGGCCAGCGGCAGGAAGATCAGGCTCTTGGCGATGGTGCCCCACCAGATCTTGTCGGTGAGCACGGCGATGATCAGCCCGAGGAAGGTGCAGGCGGCCGGCACCACTGCCAGCCAGATGATGTTGTTGAGGATCGAGTTGCGGAACTCGCGGTCGCCGAACGCCCATTGATAGTTGGCCAAGCCGACGAAATGGCCACCGCCGCGATCGAGGAACGACAGCCTCAGCGTCTCCACCACCGGGTAGATCAGGTAGATGGTGAGGATGATCATCGCCGGCCCGACGAACAGCCACGGCCGGATCACCCCCTGCCGCCGCAGATTGTTAATCGCCGCCTTGCCGGAAACGCCGCGTGCCGGAAAGATCGTATCGAGTGCCTTGTTGGCGCCCCAGAAATAGGCGACGCAGCCGCCCACGCCGATGATGATGACGAATATCGCCGAAAAAATCTGAGCCGCCATGGGTCCCTCCCCCTGCGCACGGATCCGCCAGTCGAGAATGGCTTTGGCGACGGGATCATGCGCCGATTCAGTTGTCTGGAGCGCGACCAGCCGAAAAGCAGGTCACTGGGCGCGCATCATGCCGGAATGCGTTGTGCTCACGACAATCGACGCGACGCCAAGCACCGGATAAGGTCCGGGCCGTTTGAGGCCCGGACCGCATCACATTGGGAACGCAAGCCGGCCGCTTACTTGATCGCGTCCCAGCTTTTCTGGATATCGGTGGCGACGTCCTGGGCGGACTTGCCGCCGACCAGGTCGATCATGCCGGTCCAGAAGGCGCCGGCGCCGATCTTGCCCGGCATCAGGTCGGACCCATCGAAGCGGAAGGTCGAGGCGTTGGCCAGGATTTCGCCCTGCTTCTTCAGCGCGTCGCTGGCATAGGCGTCCTTGTTGACCGACTTGAACGGCGTCACGAAGCCACCCTGCGCCATCCAGATCTCATGAGCGAGCGGCAGCTTCAGGAATTCGATGAACGCGCGGGCACTCTTGCTATCCTTGGTGATCATGGCGAGCGTGCCGGCGCCCAGCACCGGAGTGCCGAGATCGGGCTTGGAGGCGTAGGGCGGGTAATAGAAGAAGTCGGCATCCTCGCCGATCTTGGTGCCTTGCGGGAAGAAGGTCGGGATGAATGATGCCTGGTGGTGCAGATAGCATTTTGGCGGCACCGAGAAGAGGCCCTTCGGGCTGTCGCGGAAATCGGTCGCCGCAACCGCCTTTGCACCGCCCTCGACCATTTTGTCGTCGGTCGCGATCTTGCCGAAAATGTCGATGGCGTTGACCACGGCCGGATCGTTGAACGGAATTTCGTTCTTCACCCATTTGTCGTAGGTCTCGGGCGTCTGGGTGCGCAGCATGATGTCTTCGACCCAGTCGGTCGCAGGCCAGCCGGTGGCGCCGCCCGAACCAAGCCCGATGCACCATGGCGTGCCGCCGTCGGCGATGATCTTCTTTTCGAGCTCGGCAAGCTCTTCCTGCGTCTTCGGCACCTTGTAGCCGGCTTCCTCGAAATTATCCGGCGAGTACCAGACTAGCGATTTCACGTCGGCCTTGTAGGGGAAGGCGAAGAAACCGGGCTTGCCGTCCTTGTCCTTGAAGGTGCCGAGGTCGACCCAGGATTGGCCGGCGCCGTAATTGTCCTTGACCCAGTTGGCGGTGTCGTCGCCGAGCGGCGTCAAAAGCCCCTTCGATGCCAGATCCTGGATCAGACCCGGCTGCGGCAGCACGGCGATGTTGGGCGGGCTGCCGGCCTGCGTGTCGATGACGATCTGCTGCTCGTAATTCTCCGACGACGAGTACTTGATCTCGGCGCCGGTGGCTTCGGAGAAATAATCGAGAACGGTGCGGACAAGCCCTTCGTCCTCGCCGCGCCACGGTCCGAAGATCGTCAGCGTCTCACCCTTGAGGTCGACCTTCTTGAGCTCCTCGTAGTTGGCCCAGTTGAAACGGGGATCTTCGCCCGGCTTGAACTTCAGTTCGGCTTGCGCCGGCATGGCCAGGGCGAGCGTGGCAAACGCAGCGCCCCGCAGAAGCATTTTCTTCATCGGTATTCCCTCCCAGTGGTGACAAACACCGAACGAAACCTCCATTCCGTCCGCCGGCGCTGCAGGACTGTGACTCAGTCGGAAAGGAACTGCAACCTTTCGTAGAGTCTTCCAAAGCGCTTTGGTGATTTTGATCACGCCACTGAATTGATCCGGAGTCAAGAGAAAGCCGCGCTAATCGATTTAATTTCTGCGGCCGAGTGCCAGCGAAAGTGCGCTGCAGCACAGTTTTCTGGCGGTGCAGCAGCAAATTCGGCTTCAAACCGGTCCGAACCGTGCGTATGGTCATTGCGCTCGGCAAGGCGGTTCGTAGCGGCCAGCTCGATTCAGATTAAAAGCGCTTTGAGGTTTTGGAGGCCTCCGGTGAACCTCAAGCAGCTCTCCCACATGCTGGCGCTTTCGCAGACCACGGTCAGCCGCGCATTGAACGGCTACCCGGAAGTCAACGAGGAAACGCGCCGGCGGGTGGTCGATGCCGCCAAGCGTCACGGCTATCGCCCCAATCCGAGCGCGCGCCGGCTGGCGACCGGCAAGACCGGCATGATCGGCTATGTGCTGCCGACGGGGACGACCGTCGACATCGACCCGCATTTCGTCGAGTTCCTGTCCGGCCTCGGCGACTATGCGCGTTCGCACGAGCTCGACCTGGTGCTGTCACCGGCCGATGCCGACGACCAGGAGACGACCTACCGCCGTATTGTCGCCAACCGGCAGGTCGACGCGGTCTATATCTCGTCGCCGAGGCCGGCCGACCGCCGGGTGGCGCTGGTCAATACGCTCGGCATTCCTTTCATCGTCCATGGCCGCAGCGAAGGCTTCGATTTCGACTATCCCTTCACCGACATCGACAATGAGGGCGCCTTCCACGAGGCGGCGCGGCTTCTCGTCCAGCTCGGTCACAGGCGTCTGGCGCTGATCAATGGCGACGATCGCGAGACCTTCGCCATCCACCGCGAGCGCGGCGTTCGGCGCGCGCTAGCGGCAAGCGGCCTGGTGCTTGGTGATCAGCATGTCTGTTCCCTCACCATGACCGAGGAGAATGGCTACCGCGCTGCCCGGCGCTTGCTGGAACAAAGCGACGCGCCGACGGCGATCGCCTGCTCCAGCCTGATCATGGCGCTCGGCGTGGTGCGCGCGGTGCGCGATCTCGGCCTGACCATTCCGGGCGACCTGTCGCTGATCGCCCATGACGACGTCTTTCCCTGGCTGAAGCCGGAGAATTTTTCGGTGCCGCTGTCGACGACGCGTTCGTCGATCCGCCTGGCCGGCGCGCGCATCGCCGAACGGCTGGCGGCGCGGATTTCCGGCCTGGAGGAGGGGGCTCGCGGCGAGGTCTGGCCGGTCGACCTGGTGGTCAGGGGATCGGTCGCCGGCGCACCGGCCTAGAGGCAATCACTCTGAACGGCCGAGGTCGACTCTTGGCGGCTGTTGGCCAGCACCAGCGAGTGCGTCCTGATCTCAGGCCGCAGATTTGAGGTGATCGATGAAGGCGCGCAGCTTCGGCAGGACTTGGCGCTTGCCTGGATGATAGAGGAAGACACCCGGCGTCGTCGTGGCGATGCTGTCCAGCACCGACTTGAGTTTTCCTTCTTCTATCAGACCTTCGGCGAGTGGTCGTGGTGTCTGCGCCAGCCCAACGCCCCGCGTCGCAGCCCCGACCAATGTCGAATAGTCGTGCGCGATCAGCGGGCCTGAGACGATCGCTTCGATCGCGCCATTGCCGTCGACGAAGGACCAGGGCGCGATAGCGCCATTCGAGCGGCGCAAGCGTAAGCAGGCGTGGTGGCGCAAGTCGTCGACACGCTCGGGACGGCCGTGGTGCTCGAGATAATCAGGGCTGCCGACGACCACGAACGAGAACGGCGCTGTCAGCCGCACCGCGACCATGTCGGCGGCGATGAGCTGGCCGAGGCGGATGCCGGCATCGAACCCGCCGGTCGCCAGATCGACCATCTGGTCGCTCACGGCGATCTCCAGTTCGATCTCAGGATAGGCTTTGCAGAACGACGCGAACAGCGGCTCCAACATCAGCGGCACGATAGCGCGGGGCACAGACAGGCGCAGCAGACCTGTCGGCCGCTTGCCGATATCGCGGGCGGCCTCGCCGGCCGCGACAAGCTCTTCGAATGCCGGGCCGGCACGGTCTAGGAACCGCTGGCCAGGCTCGGTCAAACCGACGCTCCGCGTCGTGCGGACGAACAGCGCCGTACCCAGGCGAGCTTCCAGCGCGCGCACCGCTTGGCTCACAGCGGACGGCGTCACGCCGAGATCGGCGGCAGCACGGCGGAAGTTGCGGCGCCTGGCGACGGCCAGGAACGCCTCGACGCCCTCCAGCGCACCATGTCGGACTGTGTAGTTCTGCTTCATAGGTTGTTGTGATTACACCGGATAGTCGAATTGCGGTAGCGGGCTTAAAGCCGCGTGAACCAACTGTTGAGAGAAGGCTAATGTCCACGGAAATGGTGTTCCAAACCCATCTTGTTCTCGGCTATGTCGCGTGGCTGCTTTGCTTCGGCGCGTACGGTTTGCCGTGGCTCAGGTCGATGGACCGGGTCGCAGCGGAACGCGCTATCGCTACGCTCCACAGCTTCCGCTTCTTCGGGCTCGTCTTCATCGTCCCAGGCGTTGTAAGCCCCAATCTGCCCGCCGATTTCGCCGTGTTCGCCGCCTACGGCGATTTCGCGACTGGCGTGCTGGCCATGCTGGCGCTGCTCACGGTGAGGATACGCCCGCTCTTCTGGCCGTTGGTCGTCGCCTTCAACGTCGTCGGGACGGTCGACCTCATCGTCGACTATTACCACGCCATTCAGATCGGGCTTCCTGCACGCGCGGGGGAACTGGGCGCCACCTACGCGATCCCGATCATCTACGTACCGCTGCTGATGATCACGCACATCGCCGCGTTCTATTTTCTGGCGCGTCCTCGGCAAAACGCGACTTGAGCCGTCGTAGTCGATCCGCCTGGCCGGCGCGCGCATTGCCGAACGGCTGGCGTCGCGGATCTCCGGCCGGAGCAGGCCGCGCGCGGCGAGGTCTGGCCGTTCGACCAGTGGTCAGGGCATCCAGGGCCGGCGCGCCGATGTAAAGGTCAAAACTCGATCGCTCCCGGCAACCGAGTTCGACCCAGAGCGGCCGTCGACCCTGCGAGCCCGATGACGCGGGCCAACCCTTAGCAGAGAACGGACTGAAGAATAGCCGCGCTGCAGCAGCAAAGGAGATCGATCGCTTCCCCAATACCACAACCGCTATCGGAGTACCGAATCGGCCGGCTGAGCCGTCGTTATCGGATCGGCATGACGATGCACAATCTTCCACAGACCATCTTCTGGGCGAAAGACGCTCGTCGCGCGTAACGCAAGAGGCGTGACATCGCTCCGACCGCCAACCTTGGACCTGAGCCGCTCCACTTCGACGATGTATGCCAGCTCAGACGTCACACACTTCGCTATGTTCTCGAAGCCGCTAGCGTCGCCGTCCCTGTAGTTCGATGCCGCCTGCTCCATCGTCTCAACGACCTGCTTCCATCCATGAGCGAAAGGGCCAAAGGGATTGCCCAGTGTTACATCGTCTCGTTGGGAAAAGAGCTTCTTCGCTGGCGCGGGGTTTCCTTTCATGAACTCATCCAGAGCCAGGTGGTATTCTTCAACTGCTTGATCGAAGCCACTGGCGTCGAGGGACACGTCATCCTCCCTGTCGTTTTTATTTCTGATCCGGACTGGCGACCACAGGTCTACATTCTGTGCGCCCGCAGCGGTGAAGCATTTTCCCTACGGCGGCGTAGTGCAGGTTGGCTTGGTCATTATAGCACGGCGTGAGACAAGTTTCGCGACAGCGTTATGAGACGGCTCGGTTCAAACACGAGACTTAGTCCTTGGCCGCCTCGGCCGCCTTGGTGTCCAGCAGCCCAAAGCCGAAATCATTGTCCCGCCCCTTGGGGCCGAGATCCTTTGCCGTGGCGGCCAGTGCTTTCTCGACCCAGTCGGCCGAACGGTCGGGCGCGGCATGCAACAGGTTGGCGACCGCGCCGGTCACGATCGCCGCTGCAAAGGACGTCCCGGTCACCACATCCGAGCCGGCGCCGCTTGGCGCCACCATCTCGACGCCGGGAGCGGAGATGAAGACGTAGGCGCCGCGATTGGCCTGCGGCATCAGCCCGTCCTTGGCATCGGTGGCCGTCACCGCGATCACGCCGTCGAAGGCGGCCGGATAACCATAGGGCGCCTTCGGCCCGTTATTGCCGGCGGCGGCGACCAGCACGATGCCGAGCGCGCGCGCATTGCGGCAGGCGATGCCGAGCAGGTCGTTCTTCGGGCCGACGAAGCTCATATTGATGATACGGACATCCTGCTCCGCCGCCCAGTCGAGCGCCGAAAGGATGACGTCCATGGTCGACTTGCCGCCCTCGAAGGCGCGGGCGTGATAGATCCTGGCGCCCGGCGCCATGCCTTTGAACGCGCCGGTGCCGGCGATCAGTCCATCGACCGAAGTACCGTGGTCGCGTGCCTTGATCGGCACGTCGGGCATGGCATCGAACTGCTCGGCGATGACACCGGAGAGCGCGGGATTGCTGTCGTCGATGCCGGTGTCGATGACGCCGACGCGGACATTCTCGCCGCTGGCTTCCTTGGCGTCGAGCGCGATGCGCTCGAACGCATAATTGACGATGCTGGCCGCCTGCTGCAGCGAATAGACGTGGTTGGCCTCACGCCCCAAAGTGCGGCCGTCGGCGGCAAGCTGCGCCAGCACGACGCCGACTGGGCGGCCATCGGGAATGCCGAAGCGCACCAGCGTGTTGCCGAGCAGCCGCGACTGCCGCTGCGAGCGTATTTCGAGGCCGAACGAGGCGGCGATCTGCTGGACCGCGCCGGCATCGCCATTGACCGTGACCAGCACCTCGTCGGGCACGAAATCGCCGATCACGGCGCGCGGCGGCTCGGTTGCGACAAGATCGGTGGGTGCTACGATCGGACCGCCCGGCGCGGCCGCCGGTATTGCCGGCAGGCCCGAAGGCGGAGCGGTCGGCGGGGCCGCGGTATTGCCGAGAGGTATCGGCGCCTCGGTGACTAGGGTAGGATTGGGGAACAAGTCGACGATCAGCGCGGGAAGAAACACGGCACTCACCGTTGAAGCCTTAGCCGGCGTTTTGCCGCCGCTATCCTTCCCGTCGTCGCCGTCCTTGGCGCAGTCGGTGCCGGCGGCACTTGCCCGGTTCAGGCAGTCGATCTCCGCCTGGGTGAGGTTCGGGTCGTTGGTCTGCGCCATCGCGGACGTGGCGAAGATTGTCATCGCCGCCGTCAATCGAATGACCGCCTTAGCCGCCATCAGCCGGTTTCCTTCCCTCCAGGGCAGCTTCGGTGAAAGGCTGGGCGGCAATAAGGCCAAGCAGCTTCTGATAGTCGGCGGCGGTCTTGGCCGGAACGCCGAGGCGGAAGACACCGTCGGCGGTCGGCCCGCCGGCGATCTTCAACTGGTTCTGGTCGAGAAAAGCGACGATATCGGACAGCTTCGCATCCGGTTTGAACTTCACCAGTGCAAACGGCATTTTGGCCAGATCGTCTGCCGATCCGGCAATCTTGAAGTCGCCACCTCTGCTGCCGGTCTGGACAAAGGATTGCGCGACGACCAGGGCCAGCAGCACCGCGGCCGCGGCCCAGGCGACGCCGGCCGGCACCGCCATGAAGCGGCTCCAGGCCTGCGCCAGCCAGGGCGACGCCGCCGGCGCGCGGGCCGGGCCGGCCTCGGCGTCGAGCGCCTTGGCAAAGCGGCTGAGCGCATCGGCCGGCGGGCGGATTGCCTCGTTTGCGGCAGCAGTGCCGGAGAATTCGGCCTCGGCCTCGCCAAGCGCGGCCATCGCCGCCGGATCGCTCTCCAGCCATTCCTCGATGGCTTCCAGCTCGGCGCCTTCCAGCGAGCCGTTCAGATAAAACGGCAGCAGCATTTCCATTTCGTCGCGGCGTGACATTTTTTCAGCGGCGCTCATGGCCACCCCCTGTCGTAACCGGCGGCCTTGAGAGCTTCGCCGAGTTTCTTGCGGGCGTAGAACATCCTGGTCTTGACCGTGGCGACCGGAATACCGAGCACCTCGCCGATCTCGCTCACCGATTGCCCGTGATAATAGGCAAGGTCGATCACCGTGCGATGCTCTTCCGGCATGGCATCGATGAAGCGTCGCAAGGCAGCGGCCTTGTCTTCCTTCATCGTCACGACTTCCGGCGTGTCGGCACCGTCGGCGACCTGGGCCGCGTCATCGTCGTCGATCCAGTCTTCCTTCTTCCTGCGTAGCAGGGACAGCGCCTTGAAGCGGGCAATGCCGAGCAGCCATGTCGAGACCTCCGAGCGCCCCTCGAAGGCCGGCGCCTGCCGCCAGAGCTCGAGGAACACCTCGTTCGCGATATCGTCGGCCATCAGTTCCGATCCCGTCTGGCGTGCCACGAAGCGGTAGACCCGCGCGTGGTGGCGCATGAACAGGAGCCGCACGGCTGCACGGTCGCCCTTCGCGACCCGCTCGACGAGCGCGCGATCGGTCTCCGCGGCTGTCATCGCCGGTCGAGCCGCCTGGCTCCTGCCTGCTCTGTCGCTGATCGGCCCAAAAAGGTTCACCGCCTCCGCCGGATATTTGCGGAGGCTAACCGAAGAGCGGAGAGGTTGCCAGAGGTGCGCTTTCTCCTTCTCCCTGCGGGGGAGGGAAGACGCCGCCTTTGCAAACATCGCTGCAGCGAATACGCTCCGCAAATGATCAGGAATCCCACAGTTACGGTCGGTGCATTGCTGGTGAACCACGACCGGAAGGTCTTGATGGGTCTTCGCGCTGCCTGGAAGAGCGCGTGGCCTGGGCATTGGGACACGATCGGCGGCCGCGTTGAAGCCGGAGAGACGCTGGAAGAGGCACTCGTTCGCGAGATTCAGGAAGAAATTGGAGTGACGCCAACAGATTTCGGTTGGATGCGGTGCATTGGAGAGCGCCATCCCGAGCTCTATGGGAAGGCGTTGCACCACGTTTTCAAGGTCATCGGCTGGGAAGGCGGGGATCCAAGCAACATTTGCGAGGAACACACCGAGATCCGGTGGTTTGATGTCGAGGAACTTCAGCGCCTCCCCAATCTGGTGGATTGCGATTATCGCCGGCTCGCAAAGCTCGCCGCGACGTGACCTCCCGAAAGTACCCGTTCTCGCACGTGATCCGCGCACCGATCCTCGGCATTTCCCGTGACGCGAGGGAATCCCTAGGTGCTCAATTTCCCGCGCTTGCCATCCGCCGTCCCTTGATTCGCCTTCTCCAGCCCGCCGATCTCCACTTCGGGCATCTGTCGCTGATCGGCCCAAAAAGGGTTCACCGCCTCCGCCGGATATTTGCGGAGGCTAACCGAAGAGCGGAGAGGTTGCCAGAGTGTACCGTTCTCCCCCTTTTTAGCGATACTGTCTCGGCCGTCAGGCTCGCAATGACGGCGGCCACAAGGCGGCTCATAACCATCGGGTAAGGTGCAGTCGTTCAGCCTCGGGCGAGGCGTAATTGGACGCCATCGCCGTGCAGGGATTCCCGACAGTTTTGTAACTCAACAGTCCGCTGCCGGGCGACTAAGGTCCCGATCGCAAATGGCAATCCAGCCTGAAGAAACGAAATGTTATGACCAACAACAGCTTTGCGGCCGCGATTCTCGTGGATCAGTCGCCCATGGCGGTGTTCGCCGCGGTCAAGCGTCCACGCGAGTGGTGGGGCGCATGAAGCCTTGCGCGGTCGGAAGGAGCTTTCCATGAGATTGATTAGGCTGAAAGCGCCGGGAGGCTTGGAAAATCTCAAGCTGGTCGAGGAAGATTGCCCAGAACCAGGGCCGGGTGAGTTGCTTGTCAGGATACGAGCGTGTTCGTTGAATTTCCACGACAGTATGGTGGCGCTGGGAAAGAAACCGTGCGCCGATGGCCGTATCCCGCTGTCCGATGGCGCCGGAGAGGTGGTTGCGGTCTCAGACGATGTCCAAGAATTCAAGGTCGGAGATGCCGTCGTCAGCACCTATTGGCCCCATTGGCTGGCAGGCGAACCGACGCCAGCCAATAAGAAGGGCGAATTGGGAGATGATGTTGACGGCTATGCCCGCGAGTATGTGTGCATGCCCTGGCATGCCTTCACAAGGGCACCGGCAGACTTCACGCATGTGGAGGCGGCAACGCTTACTTGTGCCGGCGTCACCGCCTGGAAAGCCCTGATGGTGTGCGGCCAGGTGAAGCCTGGTGATACGGTGCTGGTCCTTGGCACGGGAAGTGTATCGCTGTTCGCGCTGCAATTCGCAAAAATTGCAGGCGCTCGGGTTATTGCCACCTCCTCATCGGAGGAGAAGCTGGAAAAGTTAAAGCGATTTGGAGCCGACATTGTCGTCAATTACAAGGCGGTGCCGGATTGGGGCCAGAAGGCAAGGGTATTGACGGACGGACGCGGCGTCGATCATGTGATCGAGGTTGGCGGGCCCGGCACATTGGCGCAGTCGATAACAGCTTGCAGGATGGGCGGCCACATCGCACTGATCGGTGTCTTGACTGGTTTTGCCGGGCAAGTTTCGATCCCGGCCCTGTTTTCCAATCAGATCAGGATCAGCGGAATCTCGATTGGCAGCAGGGCAGACCAGAACGACATGATCCGTGCCATAGAGGCCAACCGTTTGAAGCCTGCGATCGACCGCGGTTTTCCCCTGCAGGAGATCGCCAATGCCTTCAAGCACTACGAGTCCCAAAAGCATTTTGGCAAGGTCTGTCTCGAACTTTGACTCCTGTATCTGGCCTCCATTTGGCGTCGCGCATTTCGACCGGCTTTATGTTCTCCGCAAGCAAAGCAGGCCAGGCACCAATCAGTCGAGAAATGGCTTTGCCTTCATCGTCGCCGGCACCGGCACGCCGAGGCGCGCAAGCACCGTTGGCGCGAGCTGCAGCTGATCGAGCAGCGTCTTGGCTTCCGGACCCTCGCCGGATCCGAAGTAGTAAAGTGCGAAATCCTGCATCTCCTCGTCGTGGCCGCCATGATGGCCGCGATCGGTCTGGCCATGATCGGCGGTGACGATCACCTCGTAGCCGGCCTCCCGCCAGCGCGGCAGGAAGCCGGCGAGCATGGCGTCCATTGCATAGACGGCATGATCCATCTCATGGCAGTCATGGCCGAAGCGGTGGCCCATCGAGTCCAGCGTGCAGCTGTGCAGGATGCCGTAGTCGATGCCGTAGCGCCTGGTCAGCATGGTCAAGGTAGCGAACAGGTCGACGTCGCTCGGCGTCATCTGGTTCCTGGCATTATAGCCGGTCATGGTGTGGAACCGGCCGTGGCCGATCGGCCCGCCCGGCTCGTCGAACTCCATGTCCTCGACCAGGTCGAACGGATAGGCCCGGAAGAATTCGGACCAGTAGGAATGGGTGACCGCACCCGTCTTGCCGCCGGCCCTGCTGACTTCGGAAAAAATATCAGGCTGTTCGACGCGAAACCGGTTCTCGTTCGACAGGATACCGTGCACTTGGGGCGGCACGCCGGTGTGGATCGAGGCGTAGCAGGATGCCGAGGTCGACGGCAGGACGGAGCGCATTTTCCATACGCGGGCTTCGCCTGATTGCACCCAGCCTTCGAGATTGCCCATCAGCCGCCGCCAGTTCCGGTAAGGCACGCCGTCGAGGATGATGACCAAAAGTTTTGTCTTGAGCGCCACGGGAGTGTCTAATTTCCCGCGCTGGCCATGCGCCGTCCCTTGATCGCCTTTTCCAGCCAGCCGATCTCCATTTCGGGCACCGACGACAGCAAAAGATCGGTGTAGGCATCGAAGGGTGGCGTCAGCACGGTGCTCTTGGCGCCGTAGCGCACCACCTCGCCGCGATACATCACCGCGATTGAATCGGCGATCGACTTGACCGTGGCCAGGTCGTGGGTGATGAACAGATAGGCGACGTTTTCCTCTTTCTGCAGCCCGAGCAGCAGCTCCAGTATGCCATGGGCGACCAGCGGGTCGAGCGCCGAGGTCACCTCGTCGCAGATGATCAGCTTCGGCTTGGCGGCGAGCGAGCGGGCGATGCAGACGCGCTGCTTCTGGCCGCCCGAAAGCTCGGCCGGATAGCGGTCGATATAGCCTTTGCCCATTTCAATCTTGTCGAGCAGTTCGGCGACGCGTTTGTCGCGCTCGCGCCCGCGCATCCCAAAATAGAATTCCAGCGGCCGGCCGATGATGGTGCCGACCGTCTGGCGCGGGTTCATCGCCACATCGGCCATCTGGTAGATCATCTGCAATTGGCGCAGATCCTCTTTCGGCCGGTCGGCAAGCCGGTTGGCGAGCGGCCGCCCGTCGAAGGTGACGGTGCCTTGTTCGGGCGGCAAGAGGCCGGTGATGGCGCGCGCCAGCGTCGATTTGCCGGAGCCGGACTCGCCGACCACCGCCAGCGTCTGGCCCGGGAAAATATCGACCGAGACGTTCTTCAACACCTTGATGTGGCTGCGGCCATAGGCGGCGGTGATGTTCTTGACCGACAGGAACGGGCTCGTGCCGGGCTTCTGCTCCTGATGTTCGATCTCATGCACTGAAACCAGCGCGTTGGTGTATTCCTGGCGCGGCTCCTTGATGATCTGGCGCGTGCCGCCCCATTCGACCAGCCGGCCGTGGCGCAGCACCATGATCTCGTCCGATACCTGGGCGACGACGGCAAGATCGTGGGTGATGTAGAGCGCCGCGACATGCGTGTCGCGGATGGCATCCTTGATCGCCGCCAAGACGTCGATCTGCGTCGTCACGTCGAGCGCCGTGGTCGGCTCGTCGAAGACGATCAGGTCGGGCTCCGAGCACAGCGCCATTGCCGTCATCACGCGCTGCAGCTGACCGCCCGACACCTGGTGGGGGAAGCGCTCGCCGATGCTTTCGGGGTTCGGCAGGCTGAGCTTCTTGAACAGCGCCACGGCGCGCTTTTCGGCTTCGGCCCGCGTCGCCGTGCCGTGCAGCAGTGCTGCCTCGACCACCTGGTCCATCAGCCTGTGCGCCGGGTTGAAGGCAGCTGCCGCCGATTGCGCGACATAGCAGACCTCGCGGCCGCGCAATTTGCGGAACCCTTCGTTGCCGCCCTTCAGGATGTCGCGGCCATTGAGGATGACCTCACCGCCGGTGATGCGCACGCCGCCGCGGCCGTAGCCCATCGACGACAGGCCGATGGTCGATTTGCCGGCGCCGGACTCGCCGATCAATCCGAGCACCTTGCCCTTTTCGAGCGTCAGCGAGACATCGTGCACCAGCACGATGTTCTTCGGCGCCTCGCCCGGCGGATATACCGTGGCCTCGATGCGCAGATTGCGGATGTCGAGCAGCACGCCGGACCTCGGTTGCCCGGGCTTCGGTTGCTTGTCAGCCATTACCCGCGTCCTCCCTTCAGGCTTGTCGTGCGGTTGAGCACCCAGTCGGCGACGAGATTGACGGAAATCGCCAGCGCTGCGATCGCCGCCGCCGGAATGAGGGCGGCGCCTATGCCGAAGACGATACCATCCTTGTTTTCCTTGACCATACCGCCCCAATCGGCGTCCGGCGGCTGTACGCCAAGCCCAAGGAAGGACAGCGTCGACAGGAACAGCACGGCATAGATGAAGCGCAGGCCGAGTTCCGAAACCAGCGGCGACAGCGCATTGGGCAGGATTTCGCGGAAGATGATCCAGCCGCTGCCTTCGCCGCGCAATTTGGCCGCCTCGACGTAATCCATGACGTTGATGTCGACGGCGACCGCCCTCGACAGGCGGTAGACGCGGGTCGAATCCAGAACGCCCATGACCAGGATCAGCGTCACCAGATTGGATGGCAGCACCGAAAGCACGACAAGGGCCATGATCAGCGTCGGGATCGACATCAGGAGATCGACGAGACGCGACAGAAGCGTGTCGAACCAGCCGCCGAAAACCGCCGCCGAGAAGCCGAGTATGGCGCCGAGCGAGAACGATAGCGCGGTCGCCAGCACCGCGATGAACAGGGTGATGCGGGCGCCATAGATCATGCGCGACAACAGATCGCGGCCCAGATTGTCGGTGCCCAGCCAATGCGCCGCCGACATCGGTTCCCAAGGGACGTCGCTGACGATCTCGGCATTGCCATGCGGCGCGATCCACGGCGCAAAAATCGCCGCCAGAACGAACAGCGCCGTCAGCACGATGCCGATCAATGCCGGGATGGGGATGCGTTTGATGACGAGCATACCCGACCCCTTCATTTCGGATGTCTAAGGCGCGGATTGGCGACGATTGCCGCTATGTCCGCGATGATGTTCAGGCTGATGTAGACGGCGGCGAAGATCAGCCCGACCGCCTGCACCACAGGCACGTCACGCTTGGTGACGTGGTCGACGAGATATTGGCCCATACCCGGATAGACGAAGATCACCTCGACAACGACGACGCCGACTATGAGATAGGCCAGGTTGAGCATTACGACGTTGATGATCGGCGCAATAGCATTGGGGAAGGCATGCCTGCGGATGACCGCGAAGGCGGAAAGCCCCTTGAGTTCGGCGGTTTCGACATAGGCCGACTGCATGACATTGAGGATCGCGGCGCGCGTCATGCGCATCATATGGGCGAGCACCACCAAGGTCAGCGCCGCCGCCGGCAGTGCTATGGCCTGGATGCGCTCGCCGAACGGCATTCCGTCATAGACGGTGGAAATGGCGGGAAACCATTGATGTTGCACCGCGAAGAAAAAGACGAGCACATAGCCGACGAAGAATTCCGGGAAGGACGTCGAGGCCAGCGCCAGTCCCGAGATCAGCTTGTCGACCCAGCCATTGCGGTAGCGCACCGCGATCAGCCCGAGGATGATCGCCAGCGGCACCGCGACGACCGCCGCCCAGAAGGCGAGGAACAGCGTGTTCCACAGCCTTCCCTTGATAGAGGTTGCGATATCCTGACCGCTCGACATAGCCGTGCCGAGATCACCGGTCAGAATGCCGCCGAGCCAGCGAAAATAACGGATGTAAGCCGGATCGTTGAGCCCGAGCTGTTCGCGCAGATTGGCGAGCGACTCCGGTGTCGCCGACTGCCCGAGAATGGCTTGCGCAACATCGCCGGGCAGGATCTGGGTGCCGGCGAAGATCAGGACCGAAACGGCCAATAGAAGGATGATGCCCAGCGCAATGCGCTGGGCCACCAGTTTCACGATGGGTGAGGACATATCCGCAAGGCCGGGCTCAGGCTTCGAGCCAGCACTTCGCGAGAGCATATCCGTTCATCAACTCCTGATGCGGATCATCCACCCAGCCGGCAACCTTGGCGCCCGTCGCGTCGATGAACTGATTGAACATCGGCAGGATCAGGCCGCCCTCGTCGCGCACCATCACAGCCATGTCGTGGTACATTGCCTTGCGCTTGGCCTCGTCGAGCTCGGCGCGAGCCGCCAGCACCATCTTGTCGAAATCCGGACGCTTGAACCGTGTGTCGTTCCAGTCGGCCGTCGACAGATAGGCAGTCGAGTACATCTGGTCCTGCGTCGACCGGCCGCCCCAGTAGGAGGCGCAGAAGGGCTGCTTGTTCCAGACTTCCGACCAGTAGCCGTCGCCCGGTTCGCGCTTGATCTCCAGCTTGATGCCGGCCTTGGCCGCGCTTTGCTGGAACAGCTGTGCGGCATCGACGGCACCGGGGAAGGCGACGTCCGACGTCCGGAGCAGGACGGCACCGTCATGGCCCGACTTCTTGTAGTGGAACTTGGCCTTGTCGGGATCGTATTTGCGCTGCTCGATCTCGGTGAATAGCGGGTACGATGCATTGATCGGGAAGTCGTTGCCGAGCGAGCCATAGCCACGCAGCACCTTGTTCAGCATCTCCTCGCGGTCGATCGCCAGCTTCAGCGCCATGCGCAAATCGTTGTTGTCGAACGGCGCGGTGTTGCAGTGCATGATGAAGACGTAGTGGCCGGGTCCCGAATGGTTGCGGATGGTGACGCCGGGCACACGCTTGATCAGGTCGACGATCTTCGGCTCGACGCGGTTGATCATGTGGACCTGGCCGCCCTGCAGGGCCGCCGTACGCGCCGTGGCGTCGTTGATGACGATGATCTCGATCTGGTCGGCATGGCCCATCTTGTCGCCCTGCCAGTAGTTGGCGAAGCGCTCGCCGCCATGGCGCACGCCGGGCTCGTTGGTGGTGACCTTGTAAGGACCCGCCGAGATGCCGGCATCGGCCTTGTCCTTGCCGCCGTTCGGCTGGATGATCAGGTGATAGTCGCTAAGCAGATAGGGAAGATCGGCATTCGGCTCCTTCAGCGTTAACACCACTTCCTTGCCGCTGGCCTTGATGCTCTCGATGCCTTTCATATAGCCGAGCGCGCCGGATTTCGACTTCTCGTCCGAATGGCGTTCGAGGGTGGCGGCCACGTCCTCTGCAGTCACTTTCTTGCCGTTGTGGAACTCGACGCCGTCGCGGATCTTCAGCGTCCAGGTCTTGGCGTCGTCCGACGAGCCGATCTCCTCGGCAATGCGGTTCTCGAGCTTGCCTTCGGGAGACAGCTCGACGATCAGTTCGCCCCACATCTTGCCGAAGGCGAACGGCACCTGCGTCATGAATAGCGCCGGATCGAGGCTGTTGGTGGATTCGCCGCCGACCAGGCCGGCCTTGAGCGTGCCGCCCTTGACCGGACCCGCCGCGCGGGAAGCGCTGGAAAGCAGCGAATTGGCGAACGTTGCGGTGACGCCGAGCGCTGCCGCCCGGCCGAGAAAATCGCGACGGCTCAGCTTGCCGGACGCAACGCGCCGGCTCAGATATTCCAGTTCGTTCGACATGTTGAGTTCCTCACTCTGTTGGTCCGACCTTATGGTCGTTTTTTCTCATTTCAATCGGGAGAATAATGACCGTAAGGGAAAGCGGTAAGCAAGACCGAATGCGACATGCCGTGGCGTAAATCGTGCGTCGCAATTGGACCAATCGCTATAAGCGCTCAAAGCAGTACCCGCGGGATTTTCTCCTCGAAGTCGCGCTCGAAGACCAGTTTCTCGCCTTCATAGGCTTCAATTCTGGCGCTAACCATGAAGCTTTGCGCGTCGGAGCGCATTTCGGCGAAGGTTTCGGTGCGCACCGACCATTCATTTCGCGACAGCGTCTGGGTCCAATGCGTCTTGCCCAAGGCTGACAGCGGATTGTCAGGACGGATCGCCCATGTCTCTCTGGCGATGCTCCCGTGGGCGAGGCCATGCTCCAGGTCGCGCACCTCACCGAAATCGTCGACGATAGAAAGCGTGATCATTCCGGTCTTTTCGTCGCGATCGACATGACGCTCGGAATTGGCGGCGCGGACCGTTTCGGTTGCCCAGGGCGTGGCGCCCTCGGGAGCGGGGAAGACCACTTCGTCACCTGGCGCCAGCGGGCGCAGCGGCAGCATCAATGTCGCGGCCGACAATTCCAGCCGGACCGGCTCCGGCGACGGCCAGATCATCGGCCAATAGCTGTTGGAGATGGCAACACGCAAGCGGTGGCCGGCCGGCACGCGATAGGCGCATTGGTCGAGGACCACCCGGGCGCTGACGGTTTCGCCGGGCACCAGCGCTTCGGGAAATTCGTGCGAGTTGCGATGCGTCAGGTTGAGCACGCCGTAGGAGATCAACTCCGACGCTCCGTCCGGATGGACGTCGCACAGCCGAACCGCGATGTTCGCCTGGCGCCGGTCCGACGAGACCCTGACCACAACTTCGGGAGCACCGACGATGTCGACCGCTTCGGTCAGCACCGGCTGGTCGAAGCACACCGACAGCGCATCGTCGGTGCGCTGGTCACCCGGCAGTTCCGGTCCAAAGGTGAAGGGGAAATATTCGCCACCGGCAAGGCCGCAGCTTTGCGGCGAAGTGACGATAGCGTGGTTGCCTTCAGCGATAAGCTCAACCTCTTGCGTCTTGATGTTGGGTGACGGCCATTCCGTTTCAGCGACCCAGCGGCCCGGCCGCTCGGGATGCCAGCGCGCCGGACGCACGCTGTCCATCACATAGGCGCGGTAGGCCGGGTCGGCCTCTACGCCGGTGTCGAGGTCCTTCAGCCAGCGGTCCCACCAGCGCAACGCCTCCTGCAGGAAGCCGATGCGCGGTTCGGGCGCGGCGTACTGCGGGTATTTGTGGATCCACGGGCCGACGATGCCCTTGACCGGCGCCTCGATATTGGCGGCGAGATGGGAAATCGTATTGCGATAACCGTCATGCCAGCCGCCGATCGACAGCACCGCGGCATGAATGGCGGAATAGTCCTCGCAGATCGAGCCGCGCTTCCAATAGGCGTCGCGATGCTGGTGCTTCAACCACAGCGGCGCCAGGAAGGGCTGGTTCTCCAGCCGGGTCAGCCACAGCTCGCGCCATCTGTTGTCGCCGGCCAGCAACGGATCCGGCGGCCGCGACGAATAGGACAGCATGGTCGAAGCCCAGCCGAAATTCTCGATCAGCAGGCAGCCGCCCTTGTAGTGGATGTCGTCGGCGTAGCGGTCGACTGTCGAACAGAGACTGATAACCGCCT
The DNA here is from genome assembly GCF_040320105.1 of Mesorhizobium sp. M0778. NCBI lineage: Bacteria > Pseudomonadati > Pseudomonadota > Alphaproteobacteria > Hyphomicrobiales > Phyllobacteriaceae > Mesorhizobium > Mesorhizobium sp. M0778. The sequence goes on from NZ_JAMYPA010000019.1 coordinate 56,790, forward strand.
TCAGCGCCGCCGGCTGCTTGGCTGCTACCTGCAGGCAGTTGAAGCCGCCCCACGAAATGCCCATCATGCCGACATTGCCGTTGCACCAGGGCTGCGCCGCCGCCCAGGCTATGACGTCGCAAGCGTCCTGCAATTCCTGCTCGGAATATTCATCGTCCATCAGCCCTTCGGAATCGCCGTTGCCGCGCATGTCGACGCGGATCGAGGCGTAGCCGTGGCCTGCGAAATAGGGATGCGTCAGCTGATCACGATAGATCGTGCCGTCGCGCTTGCGATAGGGCAGATGTTCGAGGATTGCCGGCACCGGATCGTCGGCGGCATCGGCCGGCATCCACACCCGCGCCGACAGCCGGCAGCCGTCCGGCATGACGATCCCCATATCCGGAAATTCGACGATCTTTCGTGGGAATTCAGTGACGATTTTCATGCCGGCAGACTCCAGGAGCGCCAGATGATGGAGTCCGCAGGATGTCGTCGTGGGCCAGCCAACGAATTCGGCTGGTCAATCCGCGTCAATTCAACGGGATGTCGTTTTCGACCTTGCTCGCCTGGTAAGCGCCGGACAGTTCGTCGTAGATTGCCGAGATGGCGCTGATCCGCGCCTCCAGCGGCTCGCGCTCAGGCCCCGACAGCGATTGTACCAGTCTGCGGATCGAAAAGCTCTTCCAATAGGCATTCTCGGCATTGTAGCCGCCGGGATCGAGGGTGAAGACCTCTTTCAGGATCTTCAAATCGTGCGGGATAGCGAAACTGTCGCGCGAATCCTCGTGGCTGAACAGATAGTAGAAATTGTCGAAGCCGGTCCAGGTGATCGCCGACAGGCAGAGCGAGCAAGGTTCGTGCGTGGCGAGAAAGATGGCATCCGCGGTGTCGACGCGCTCGGCCTTCGGCATTTCGTAGAAGCGCTTCAGGCAATGCACCTCGCCGTGCCACAGCGGGTTTTCCGTCTCATTGTTGGTTTCGGCAAGCACCAGCGAGCTGTCGTCCTTGCGCAGGATCGCCGCGCCGAACAACTTGTTGCCGTGCGCGACACCCTTCGCCGTCTTCGGCACGATGTCGTGCTCGATGACGTCGAGCAGGCGGTCGATCAGCGAAATGTCAGCCATCACCGGCTCCCATCGGGAAGATGAATCTCGTAGGCGTGCGAGAAGTGGCACTCTTCGAGGTTGGAGCCGTCGCCGCCACGGTCGACGACCAGGAAATCCTGGGGCTCGCCGATCGGCGTCAGCACGCCGTGCCACAAATTGCGCGGATAGTTGACGCCTTGCCCGGGCGCGGTGATGAAAGCATGCGGCTCGCCCGGGCCTTCATCGCCGTCGTGGCAGACGACGACCAGGAACGGCCGTTGTGACAGCGGGATGAAGGCCTGGCTGCCGAACGGATGGCGCTCGACCATGGTCAGCTTCAACGGCAGCTCATAGGGCGTGCCACGCACCATCGAGATCAGCACGTGCGCATTCGGCCCTCGTGCTTCAGCGGTGGCGAGATCGTGATAGCGCTCGGCCTTGCCGCCATTGATCGGATAATGGTTGTCGCCGCCCATATCGATGACGTCGCCGAATTCGGCGAAATTCTCGCGGGTCAGCGGCCGCGCGACGATGCGGATCACCGCGCGCGACCCTCGATGCCCACACCGCCGAGCTTGGCGTGGCGGTTCACGTCCTTGTAGAGGAGATAGCGGAACTTGCCTGGCCCGCCGGCATAGCAGGCCTGCGGGCAGAAGGCGCGCAACCACATATAGTCGCCGGCCTCGACCTCGACCCAGTCTTGGTTGAGACGGTAGACCGCCTTGCCCTCCAGCACATAAAGCCCGTGCTCCATGACGTGCGTTTCGGCAAACGGGATGACGGCGCCCGGCTCGAGGGTGACGATAGTGACATGCATATCGTGGCGCATGTCGGCCGGATCGACGAAGCGCGTTGTTGCCCAGCGGCTTTCGGTACCCGGCATCGGCGTCGGTGCGATATCCTGTTCGTTGGCGAAGAACGCTTGCGGCAGCTCGATGCCGTCGACCGCATCGTAAGCCTTTCGGATCCAGTGGAACCGGACGGCAGCGCCGCTTTCGTTGCGCACCGTCCACCCGCTCGCTGGCGGCAGAAACGCGAACCCGCCCGGCCTGAGCACATGCTTCTTTCCGGCTAGCGACACGCTCAGCTCGCCTTCAACCACGAATATCGCGCCCTCGGCATCATCATCCGGTTCTGGCCGGTCGCTGCCGCCGCCGGGCGCGAGCTCGACGATGTATTGCGAAAACGTCTCGGCAAAACCCGACAGCGGCCGCGACAGCACCCAGACCCGTGTCCCATCCCAGAACGGCAAGGCGCTGGTGACGATGTCCTGCATCACGCCTTTGGGGATTACGGCATAGGCCTGTGTGAACACGGCGCGTCCGGTCAGCAATTCACTCTGGCCGGGATGTCCGCCCTGCGGCGCATAATAGGTTCGCTCGGCCATTTTCATCATATCCATAAATTCAAGCCTGTTGCGGAAGCCAGGGCCCATCGCGGCAGCCAAAGCCTATTGTGGAAGCATGTCCTTGAGACGAAGCAGCGCGATGCGCTCGACCTGTCTGCAGGCGGTTTCGAATTCGACATCGCGGCTGTTGCCGATACGCGTTTCGAACTCGGCCAGGATGTCCTCCTTGGTCTTGCCCTTCACCGCAATGATGAACGGGAAACCGAAACCGGTGACGTAGGCGGCATTGAGCTTTGCGAACAGCTCGCGCTCGTTGTCGGTCAGCGCGTCTAGCCCGGCCGAAGCCTGTTCCCTGGAGGATTCCGCGGTTAGCCGCTTGGCCTGCGCCAGTTTTCCGGCAAGGTCGGGGTGGGCATTGAGCACGGAAAGCCGCTCGGCCTCGCTGGCCGCGCGAAAGACGCGGCAGAGCGCGTTGTGCAGGCCGCCGGCACTGTCATGCGCCGGGCCGAGTTCCAACTCGTAGGCGCGCTCGGCAATCCACGGCGAATGTTCGAAGACGCCGCCGAATGCGTGGACGAAGGCCTCGAATTCCATTTTCGACGGGCGCAATGCCGGCAACCGGAACGGATGCGTCTCCTGCCAATGTTTTGCAATGTCGATGCGCCGTGCCAGCCAGACCTTGTCGTGTGATTTGACGTAGTCGATGAAGCGCTTCAGTGCCGCGACCCGGCCCGGCCGCCCAACCAGGCGGCAGTGCAGGCCGATATTCATCATGCGCGGCCGCCCTGCCTTGCCCTCGGCATAGAGCGTGTCGAAACTATCCCTGAGATAGGCAAAGAACTGGTCGCCGGAGTTGAAGCCCTGCGGCGTGGCAAAGCGCATGTCGTTGGCGTCGAGCGTATAGGGGATGACCAGCTGCGGCTTCGCCGACCCGTTCGGTGTCACATGCTCGAACCAGTAGGGCAGTTCGTCGTCATAGGTGTCCGACACATAGTCGAAGCCGCCTTCTTCCGCCGCCAGACGCACCGTGTTGATCGACGTGCGGCCGGTGTACCAGCCGGTCGGCCGCGCGCCTGTCACCTCATAATGCAGCCGTATCGCCGCTTCCATGTCGCGGCGCTCGTCTTCTGGCGCGTGGTCGCGGTAGTCGATCCATTTCAGCCCGTGCGAGGCGATCTCCCAGCCGGCCTCCTGCATCGCTGCGACCTGGTCGGGCGAGCGCGCCAGGGCCGTGGCGACGCCGTAGCAGGTGACCGGCACCTGTGCCGCGCTGAACAGGCGCAGCAATCGCCAGAAGCCGGCGCGGGCGCCGTATTCGTAGATCGATTCCATGTTCGAGTGGCGCTGGCCGGGCCAGGGCGCGGCGCCGACGATCTCCGACAGGAAAGCCTCCGAGGCCTTGTCGCCGTGCAGGACGCAATTCTCGCCGCCCTCTTCGTAATTGACGACGAACTGGACCGCGACATGCGCCCCGCCGGGCCATTTCGGATCCGGCGGATTGGCTCCGTAGCCGCGCATGTCTCGTTCGTAACGCATTCTCGCTCCTGCCGGAAATTGTGATCAGGATAGTCGAAAGGAGTGCCTGCGCATTCCCCCGAAATTTTTGAAAGTGTTTTTGTCGCGCTCCGCTCGACCGGGACTTATGCATCGCCTTTAATTGGCGCACAATTCATGAATAGTGTTCGACTGTGCAGGGAATGGAGCAGCCAGTGGCGGAAACGTCGAAAGCCGAAGGCGGGCGCCTGACGACCCATGTCCTCGACACCGCGGCCGGCAAACCGGCGGCCGGTCTGTCGATTGAGCTCTATCATCTTGACGGCCAGGCCCGGACGCATCTGAAAACGGTCGTCACCAATGATGACGGCCGTTGCGATGCTCCGTTGCTTGCCGGCGCGGAGTTCCGTACCGGCGAATACGAATTGGTCTTTGCGGCCGGCGATTATCTGCGCCGGCAGGGGACAAAACTGCCGGAACCGGCCTTCCTCGACCATGTGCCCATCCGCTTCGGTATGGCCGAGCCGATGCACTATCATGTGCCGCTGCTTCTGTCGCCGTACGGCTATTCGACCTACCGGGGAAGCTGAGATGGCCGGGATCAAGACACGCAACGAAATCCGGTTCATCCTCAATGGCGAGGACGTCGCGCTCGGCACGGTTGCACCCGACCAGACACTGCTCGACTGGCTGCGGCTCGACCGCTCGCTGCGCGGCACCAAGGAAGGTTGCGCCGAGGGCGACTGCGGCGCCTGCACGGTGCTGGTCGGCAGGCTCTCCGGTGGAACACTGGTCTATGAAAGCGTCAATGCCTGTATCCGCTTCCTTGGCTCGCTAGACGGCACGCATGTCGTGACCATCGAGCATCTGCGCGGCGACGCAGGAAAACTGCACCCCGTGCAGCAGGCGATGATCGATTTCCACGGCTCGCAATGCGGCTTCTGCACGCCGGGTTTCGTCATGTCGCTTTATGCGCTGTGGATGCGGTCGCCGGAGCCGTCGGACGCCGCCATCGAAAAGGCACTGCAAGGCAATCTCTGCCGCTGCACCGGCTACGAGGCGATCATGCGCGCCGCACGTGCCATCTCCAGCTACGGCAAGGCGGCAAAGGATCCGTTGGCGGCCGAGCGCAAGGCAGTCACGGCCAAGCTCGACGCGATGAAGGACGGTTCGCGCATTGAGATCGGCTCCGGCAACAAGCGGCTGATCGTGCCGGCCAATGCCGACGATCTCGCCAGCGTGCTGGTCGAGGAGCCGGGCGCCACTATCGTCGCCGGTTCGACCGATGTCGGCCTTTGGGTGACCAAGCACATGCGCGATATTTCGCCGGCGGTTTTCATCGGCAATCTCGATGGTCTGTGCGGGATGTCCGAGGACAAGGGCGTCATCTCGATCGGCGCCGGTGTCACCTATAGCGAAGCCTTCTCGACGCTGGCAAAATGCATCCCGGCGCTAGGCCCGCTGTTCGACCGCATCGGCGGCGATCAGGTGCGCAACATGGGCACCATCGGCGGCAATATCGCTAACGGTTCGCCGATTGGCGACACGCCGCCGCCGCTGATCGCACTCGGTGCCCGCATGACGCTGCGTCGCGGCCACAAGCGGCGGACGATCCCACTCGAAGATTTTTTCATCGCCTATGGCCGACAGGACCGGCAGCCCGGCGAATTCGTCGAGGCCGTGCATGTTCCGCTGCCGGGCAGCGAGACGAAATTTGCCGTCTACAAGATCACCAAGCGCCGCGACGAAGACATCACCGCAGCGCTAGGCGCGTTTTTCCTGACGCTGGCCGCGGACGGCACGGTGGCGGAGATACGCATCGCCTATGGCGGCATGGCGGCAACGCCGAAGCGCGCCTTTGGCGTAGAAAAGGCATTGCTTGGCAAGCCCTGGACGGAAGCGACGGTCGAGGCGGCGATGGCCGCGTACGCCGGCGATTTCACCCCGCTGACCGACATGCGGGCAAGCGCCGAATACCGGGCGCTGGCGGCGCGCAACCTGCTGCTGCGCTTCTTTGCCGAAACCACGGGCACCCGGGCGCCGATCCAGGTATCACGGCACGAGGCGGCATGATGAACAAGCACGCCACTCCGAACTTGAAGGCGCAAAAAATCGCCGGCGGCGTCGCCACCGATCAGCGCCATGATTCCGCGCACAAGCATGTCAGTGGCACGGCCGTCTATATCGACGACATGCCGGAACCGGCCGGCACGCTGCACGGCTGTCTTGGGCTTTCGGCGGCGACGCATGCCACCGTCACCAGCATGGACCTGTCGGGGGTCCGCGCCGCACCCGGCGTCATCGACGTGCTGACGGCGAGCGACGTGCCCGGCGAAAACGATATTTCGCCGACCGGCCGCCACGACGAGCCGGTGCTTGCCGACGGCAAGGTGCAATTCTTCGGCCAGCCGATCTTCTGCGTCATCGCCGAAACCCGCGAGCAGGCGCGCCGGGCGACGGGGCTGGCCAAGCTCGAATACAAGGAATTGCCGTTCGTCGCCGATATTGGCGAGCTCGATCCCCGGAAAGACAAGCTGGTCACGCCGCCGCTGACCCTGAAGCGCGGTGATGCAGCGGCTGCGATCAAGGCAGCGCCACGCCGGCTGAAAGGGCAGATGCGCATCGGCGGCCAGGAGCATTTCTATCTCGAGGGTCATATCGCCTTGGCCATCCCTGGCGAGGACCACGACGTCACCATCTATTCCTCGACCCAGCACCCGAGCGAAATCCAGCACATGGTCAGCCATGCGCTCGGTGTTCCGAGCCACGCGGTGACGGTGGAAATCCGCCGGATGGGGGGCGCTTTCGGCGGCAAGGAAACGCAAGGCAATCAGTTTGCGGCATTGGCCGCTATCGCCGCGAAGAAACATCATCGGGCCGTGAAAATCCGGCCCGACCGCGACGACGACATGATCGCCACCGGCAAACGCCACGATTTCCTCGTCGACTACGAGGTCGGCTTCGACGATGAGGGCAATATTCTCGGCGTAGATTTCATGTTCGCGGCGCGCTGCGGCTTCTCGGCCGACCTCTCCGGCCCGGTCACCGACCGCGCGCTGTTCCATTGCGACAACACCTATTTCTGGCCGGCGGTGCACGCGCAATCGGCGCCGCTCTACACCAATACGGTATCGAACACCGCCTTTCGCGGCTTCGGCGGCCCGCAAGGCATGGTCGGCGCCGAGCGCGTCATCGACGAAGTCGCGTTTGCCGTCGGCAAGGACCCGCTCGAAATCCGCAAGAAGAATTTCTACGGCACCAGCGACCGCAACATCACGCCCTACCACCAGACGGTCGAGGACAACATCATCCACCGCATCGTCGCCGAGCTGGAGGCGAGTTCCGACTATGCAAGGCGCCGCCGCACCATCGATGCTTTCAATGCCAACAGCCGCTTCATCAAGCGGGGACTGGCGCTGACGCCGGTCAAGTTTGGCATCTCGTTCACCGCCACCCATTACAACCAGGCCGGCGCGCTGGTGCATGTCTATACCGATGGTTCAGTGCACCTGAACCACGGCGGCACCGAGATGGGGCAGGGCCTCTATGTCAAGGTGGCGCAGGTTGTGGCGGAAGAGTTCCAGATCGACCTCGATCAGGTCAAGATCACCGCGACGACGACCGGCAAGGTGCCGAACACCTCGGCCACTGCCGCGTCTTCCGGCTCCGACCTCAACGGCATGGCGGCGCAGAACGCCGCCCGCCAGATCAAGGACCGGCTGACCAATTTCGCCGCCGAGAAATTCCAGGTGCCGCGCGACCAGGTGCTGTTCCTGCCAAACCGGGTGCGCATCGGTAACCAGGAGATCGCCTTCGCCGATCTCGTCAGGCAGGCCTATATGGCGCGCATCCAGCTTTCGGCGGCTGGCTTTTACAAGACGCCGAAAATCCATTGGGACCGCGACAAGGGCGAGGGTCGCCCCTTCTATTATTTCGCCTATGGCGCGGCTTGCTCGGAAGTTTCGGTCGACACGCTGACCGGCGAATATGTCGTCGAGCGCACCGATATTCTGCACGAAACCGGGCGTTCGCTGAACCGCGCCATCGACCTCGGCCAGATCGAGGGCGGCTTCATCCAGGGCATGGGCTGGCTGACCACGGAGGAACTGTGGTGGGACGACAAGGGGCGGCTGCGCACCCATGCGCCGTCGACCTACAAGATCCCGCTCGCTTCGGACCGGCCGAAGATTTTCAACATCACGTTGGCCGACTGGGCGGAAGCAGGCGAGCCGACGGTGCACCGCTCCAAGGCGGTCGGCGAGCCGCCCTTTCCGCTCGCAATGTCGGTGCTGCATGCGCTGTCGGATGCGGTGGCGAGCGTTGCTGGCCACAAGATCTGCCCGCGCCTTGACCCGCCTGCCACGCCGGAACGGGTGCTGATGGCGATCGAACGGCTGAAGCGAGAAGCCAGGACCGGCACTTGAATCCCGGAAAACGTGCAATTCAGGCCGAAAAACTCTATATTTCCCAACAGGGAACGCGAATGATGAACGCGAAAATGCAGAGCCTGAAAGCCTTTCTTGCCGGTGCCTGCCGGGTCGCCTTGGTTGAGGTGGCCGGGACAAAAGGCTCGACGCCGCGCGAGAGGGGTGCCTTCATGCTCGTCTCAGGATCGGCCACTTTCGGCACGATCGGCGGCGGCCAGCTCGAATATATGGCGATCGACAAAGCGCGGCAGATGCTTGGTCGATCGGCCTCAGGTTCTGGCGAATCTGTCGAGGCTGGCGCCGCCCCTCATCCGCCTGCCGGCCCCTTCTCCCCGTATAGTTACGGGGAGAAGGGGGCTGGCCGCAACGCTGTCGCGACGCTCGACGTCGCGCTCGGCCCGGAGATCGGGCAGTGCTGCGGCGGCAGGGTCGAGGTGCTGATCCGGCTGGTTGACGCCGCGCTTGAGGCCAAGTTGGTCGCGGCGGCGGAAGCCGAGGAGGCGCAGCTGCCGCATGTCTACATCTTCGGCGGCGGCCATGTCGGCCATGCGTTGGCCTCGGCGGTGGCTTTGCTGCCGGTGCATGTCGTCATTGCCGAGACGCGAGCCGAAGCGCTGGAGGGCATGCCAGACACGGTCGAAACCTGTTTGACGCCGATGCCTGAGGCGATGGTGCGCGAAGCCCCGGCTGGATCCGCCTTCGTCGTCCTTACCCATGACCACGCGCTGGATTTCCTGATCGTCGCCGAGGCGCTGAAACGCCGGGATGCCGCCTATGTCGGCATGATAGGCTCCAGAACCAAGAAGGCGACGTTTCGGAACTGGTTCCTTAAGTCGGCGGACGGAAGCGAGGCGGAATTTGACCGCCTCGTCTCGCCGATCGGCGGCGATGCCGTCAAGGACAAGCGCCCGCAAGTGATCGCCGCACTCGCCGCAGCCGAGATCATGACGGCGTTGGCCGCCCACGCGATAGAACCGGCAGCTCCGTCCAAAGCACGTCGTGGCAAGGCGATGGCGGGCTGACGTTTCCTTCTATTCCTGTTCCTGCGTGTGTGCCTCGAGGAACCACAGCAATTTGTCGAGCGAGCGTGAATAGGCGGTGAAGATGTCGGCGGTGTCGGCGTCGCCCGCTCCCGCCGCTTCGTCGATCGCCGCGCGTGCCCGCTTGGCGGTCGCGGCATAGCGGTCGATCAGCGCCGCCAGATGATCTCGGGTCTTGTGGATGTCGGTCGGATAGGCCTCGAGCATAGTCGCCTTCGACACCTCCTGCGATGTGCCGAGCGCCGTGCCGCCGAGCTGTACGGCGCGCTCGGCAATGGTGTCGACATGTCCGTCGATCTCCTCGCGGAACGTGTCGAGCATCTCATGGATGGCGATGAATTGCGGCCCCTTGACGTTCCAGTGCGCCTGCTTGGTGATCAAGGCCAGATCTATGGCGTCGGCGAGGCGGGCGTTGAGAAGATCGATACACTCTTTCTTGGCATTGGATTGCAGGTCGTTGCGGGTGGCGATGGCATCCATGATCGGCTCCTGTGGCGGTTGCGTCCGCGTGGTTTGAAGAGGGCGAAGGTTGTGGAAGGTCAATCGAACATGCGCGCAGACGCCCTCATCGCCGCGGCACAGCATCCCAAAACGGCGATCTCCGACTTTCGTTCCGCTCGTCGTTTACGCTGGCCTTTTCAAGCCCAGATGGTCGCGCAGCGTGCTGCCGTCATAATCCGTACGGAACAGACCGCGCCGCTGCAGCTCCGGCACGACAAGCGTGGCAAAGGCATCGAGTTCGCCGGGAAAATAGGATGGCATCAGGTTGAAACCGTCTGCCGCGCCGCCCTCGAAGCGTGCTGCGAGCTGGTCGGCGATCTGGGCCGGAGTTCCGACGACGCGCCAATGGCCGCGCGCGCCGGCGAAATGACGGGCAAGCTGGCGAATGGACAGGTTGTCGCGGCGCGATTGCTCGATGACGAGCGCCTGCCGGCTCTGCATGCCTTCGCTGGCCGGCAGCTGCGGCAGCGGTCCGTCGATGGGATAGCGCGAGAGATCGGATATGCTGAGATAGCTGGAAAGCAGCGCAACGCCGACATCGTCCGGTATCAGCTCCTGCAGTTCATCATGTTTTGCCCGGGCTTCCGCTTCGCTTGCCGCGACGACCGGCGCCACCCCAGGCATGATCTTGAGGTCGTCCGGCTTGCGCCCATAGGCAGCCAGCCGTCCCTTGAGGTCGTCGTAGAAGGCCTTCGCTTCCTCGAATGTCTGCGCCGCCGTAAAGACCACGTCGGCGGTCCGGGCGGCGAGGTCACGACCCTCGTCCGACGCTCCCGCTTGCACCATGACCGGTGCACCTTGTGGCGAGCGCGGCAGATCGAGCGGGTCACGCACCGAAAAACTTCTGCCTTCGTGTCCACCCTGGCCTCGCCAAAGGCCGGCAACCACGGCAGCGAATTCGCGCGCCCGCCCGTAACGGTCCGCATGCGGGCGCAGACCGGTCGAGCCGAAATTGGCGGCCTCGATCTGGCTGGCCGAAGTGACAAGGTTCCAGCCGGCACGCCCGCCGCTCAGATGGTCGAGCGACAGGAAGGTCCGCGCCAGCCCGTAAGGCTCGTTGTAACTCGTCGATGCCGTGGAGACGAGGCCGATGCGCTCCGTCTGCACCGCGAGCGCCGCAAGCAGGCTGATCGGCTCGAAGCCAATCGAGCGCGACGTTTGGCTGGCGATGTCGACATTGGCCTCGCGCACACCGGCGGCGTCCTCGCAGAAGATCATGTCGAACTTCGCCGCTTCCGCCGTCCGCGCCAGCTGGATGTAATGATCGATGTCGATGCCAGCCGTGACATGCGCCTGCGGATGGCGCCAGGCGGCGATGTGGTGGCCTGTCGCCCATAGGAAGGCGCCGAGCTTCATCTGGCCTCGACCGGCGCTCATTGCCGATCCTCCCCTGCAAGCCCGAGATGGGCCCGCAGTGTCGCCGCGCTGTAGCCGGACCGGACAAGGCCGCGGCGGCGAAGCTCCGGCAGCACGAGACCGATGAAATCGTCGAGCGCCGACGTGAGCGGCACGGCGATGTTGAAACCGTCGCAGGCTTTCGAGCGAAAGCACTCTTCGAGCCTATCCGCAAACATATCCGGCATGGCGGCCATCTCGCCATCCGTGACAACATTCATCAGCACCTTCAGCCCCTCCAGCCTGCGCCCGAAGGCAAGCGCACGGCGCTTCAGATCGTCAGCCCAGTCGATCGATCGCTGGTCTAGCAGGACAACATCGGCGGTGCGGGCTGCGATATCCATGTCGGGCTCGGACAGGCCGGACATGACCAGCACCGGCGTGTCCTGCGGCGACCGCGCCACGTTGAGCGGCCCGCGCACAGAAAAATATTCGCCCCTGTGGTCGAGAAGGTGCATCTTCTCGGGATCGAAGAAGCGGCCGCCACTTTTGTCGAACAGAAGCGCGTCTGCGTCCCAGCCTTTCCACAAGCCTTGCACGATGCCGACGAATTCCTCGGCGCGCAGGCGGAATGCGTCGCCGGAAAACCCTTCCGGTCGGCTGAAATTGGCCGCCTCGCGCGGGTCGGGCATCATGCTGGCGTTCCAGCCGGCGCGGCCATGGCTGATAATGTCGAGCGAAGCGAAACGGCGCGCGAGATTATAGGGCTGGTGGGCGACCATTGACGCCGCGGCGATGAGACCGATCCTGCTTGTCACCGTCGCCAGCGCTGCCAGCAAGGTCGTTGCTTCGAAGCGCATTTGCCGGTTCGGTCCGCCTGCAACCGGCGCGGAATCGGCGAGCAACACCATATCCAGGCCGGCCGCTTCGGCTTTTTGCACGGACCGCGTCAGCAGACTGAAATCCGGAACGACGTCGGACGGAGAGGAGGGAGCAGTTTCCGGAGCTAGTGAAACGGCTAGATGCATTGTGGCGCCGCTGGCCATCGGTCTTCCCTGGTGAGTGAGATTCCATAAGAAATATCTTCGCCGGCTGGACGGAAAGCAACCGGCCAGCCGGCGATCATTTGCCGGCCAGAATATCCCTGATCAGCCGCTGGCAGCGCTCGGCCATGAAGTCGAGCAGCAGCCGCACCTTCGGATCCTGCAGCTTCTTATGCGGGTAGACGGCGGCGAATTGCACCGGCGTCGGCGGCGTTTTGCTCAGGATCACCTTCAGCCGCTGGTCGCGGATAAACGGCTCAACCTCGAAGCGCGGCTTGTTGATGATGCCGCGGCCGGACAGCGCCCAGCCGGTCAGCACGTCGCCGTCATCGGTATCGTAGGGGCCGTGCACCTCGAACTTTTGCGGCCCGTTCCGCGTCTGCAGGGTCCAGACATATTCGCGCGCGCCGGAATAGCGCAGCATCAGGCAATCGTGCTTCTTGCCGATCAACTCGCTCGGCTCGCTCGGCTCGCCGCGCGCCTCCAGATATTGCGGAGCCGCCACCAGCACTCGCTCGCAGTCCATGATGCCGCGCATCCTGAGGCTGGAATCCTCGATGATGCCCAGCCGGAACGCAACGTCGATGCCTTCCTTCATGATATCGACATTGTGGTCGGAAAGCCGGAGCCGCACCTCGATATCTGGGTATCTGTCGTGGAAATCCGGGATGCCGGATGCCACCAGTCTCCGCCCGAGGCCGAGCGGCGCTGTCACCTTTATGGTGCCGCGCGGCTGGCCGGATAACGCGCTGACCGCAGCTTCGGCCTCGGTGACCGCCTCGAGCACCTGCTTGGCGCCGGAATAGAACACCGTGCCGTGCTCGGTCGGCATCAACTGCCGCGTCGTGCGGTTGAACAGCCTGACACCGAGATGCTTCTCGAGCTCCTTGATCCGGTTGGAAGCGACCGCCGGCGAAATGCGCATGTCGCGCCCAGCCGCCGACAAATTGCCGAGTTCGACGACGCGAACAAAAACGGCGATGTTATTGAGATAGGCCATGCGGCTTTCGGGCTCTCATGTGGCTGCGTATGATCAGCCTAGTATTTTCCAATTTTTTTTGAAAGTCATCGTGCACCTCAGCCCTTTCCGTTTGCGCTCCAGTCCGTAAAGTCAGTCGATCGGCAGGGACGATTTTTCATGATGGATTTCGCGATATTCTGGGATTGGCTGAGTTTCGCCGTGCGCTGGCTGCACGTCGTCACCGGCATCGCCTGGATCGGCTCGTCCTTTTATTTCGTCGCGCTCGACCTCGGCCTGCGCCAACGCCCGGGCATGCCTGCAGGCGCTTTCGGCGAGGAATGGCAGGTGCATGGCGGCGGCTTCTACCACGTGCAGAAATATCTGGTGGCACCGGCCGAAATGCCCGAGCACCTGACCTGGTTCAAGTGGGAATCCTACGCCACCTGGCTGTCAGGCTTCGTGATGCTGTGCGTGGTCTATTATGCCGGAGCGGACCTGTTCCTGATCGATCCGAATGTGCTTGCCATGTCGGTGCCTACAGGCATCTTGCTGTCGCTGGCGACGATCGGCGTCGGCTGGGTGGTCTACGATCTCCTGTGCCGTTCGCCGCTCGGCAACAGCGACACCGGCCTGATGCTGGTGCTGTATGGGGTGCTGGTATTCATGGCCTGGGGACTGACCCACCTGTTCACCGGCCGCGCCGCCTTCCTGCATCTTGGCGCCATCACCGCGACGATCATGTCGGCCAACGTCTTCATGGTCATCATCCCCAACCAGAAGATCGTCGTCGCCGACCTGATCGCCGGCCGTAAGCCCGATCCGAAATACGGCAAGATCGCCAAGCAGCGCTCGCTGCACAACAACTACCTGACGCTGCCCGTTTTGTTCCTGATGCTGTCGAACCATTATCCGCTGGCGTTCGGGACAGAGTTCAACTGGGTCATCGCCTCGCTGGTGTTCATCATCGGCGTGCTGATCCGGCACTATTTCAACACCAGGCATGCGCGCAAAGGCAATCCGACCTGGACCTGGCTGGCGGCGGCCGTGCTGTTCTTGGTCATCATCTGGCTGTCGACGGTGCCGAAGTTGCTGACCGGCGAGGTGAAGGCGTCGGCGGCGGCCCAGGTCTACGTTGCCTCGGCGCATTTCCCTGCCGTGCGCGATACGGTGCTTGGCCGCTGTTCGATGTGCCACGCCGCGGAGCCGTCCTACGAGGGCATCTACCACGCGCCGAAGGGCGTGATGCTCGACACCGATGCCGGCATCGCCGAGCACGCCGGCGAGATCTACCTGCAGGCCGGCCGCAGCCACGCCATGCCGCCCGCCAACGTCACCCAGATCACCGACAAGGAACGGGCGCTGCTGGTGGCATGGTTCGAAGGCGCAAGGAAATGACCAGCACGCTCCTGCGCGGCCGCACGCTGTCGTTTTTGCGCTGGCCCGAAACCGTCGACGACCATTCCGCCTGGCGCTACGAGCAAGATGGCGGCCTGCTGCTCCGCGATGGTAGGATCGTTGCCGCGGGCGCCTATGCCGAGGTCGAGAAAAAGGCGGGCGAGGGAACGAAAAAGATCGACCACCGGCCGCATCTGCTGCTGCCCGGGTTTATCGATGCGCACGCGCATTTTCCGCAGATGCAGGTCATCGCTTCCTTCGGCGCCGAGCTGCTCGACTGGCTGAACACCTACACTTTTCCGGAAGAGACAAAATTCGGGAACGCTCAGCATGGCCGCCGTATCGCCAGGCTGTTCCTGGATGAAGTATTGCGTCATGGCACGACGACTGTCGCCGCCTATTGCTCGGTACACAAGGAATCGGCCGAGGCGTTCTTTGCCGAGTCGCATGACCGCAACATGCTCAACATCGCCGGCAAGGTGATGATGGACCGCAACGCGCCGGACGGCGTGCTCGACACGCCGCAATCGGGTTATGACGACAGCAAGGCGCTGATCGAGGAGTGGCACGGCAAGGGGCGCCAGCACTATGCCATCACCCCACGCTTCGCCATCACCTCGTCACCCGAGCAATTGGAAACGGCGGGCGCGCTCTGCCGCGAATATCCGCACTTGCATATGCAGACGCATCTGTCGGAAAACCACGCCGAGATCGCCTTTACGCAGCAATTGTACCCGCAGACGCGGGACTATACCGACATCTACGAGCAGTATGGACTGCTCGGCCGCAAAAGCCTGTTCGGCCACTGCATTCATCTGTCGGAACGCGAGGCGGATGTGCTTTCGGATAGCGGCTCGGTGGCGGTGTTCTGCCCGACCTCCAACCTGTTTCTCGGCTCGGGCCTGTTCGATTATCAGCGCTATCGCCGCCGCGAGAAGCCGCTCCGCATCGCCGCCGCCACCGATGTCGGCGGTGGCACCAACTATTCGATGCTGCGCACCATGGACGAGGGCTACAAGGTGATCGCGCTGAATGGCGAGAAGCTCAATCCGTTTCAGTCATTCTGGCAACTGACCCGCGGCAATGCCGAGGCCTTGTCGCTTGCGGAAAAGATCGGCACTCTGGAGGAAGGCAGCGACGCCGATATCGTCGTGCTCGACGCCCGCGCCACGCCGGCGATGCGGCTGCGGGTGGAGACGGCGGACACGCTCGCCGAGGAATTGTTTCTGCTGCAGACGCTAGGCGACGACCGCGCCGTGCACGAGGTCTATGTCGCCGGTCGGGCAGTTAAGGCGGACATGGCGACCTAGCTGGTCCCGGCGTCCCGGCTTGACCGAACGGCAGCCATCGGCCAAAGCGTGCGACGAGATTGACAGGGGAACGACATGGCCGTTGCGGACGACATCGCTCTGATCAAGAAACAGGAAGCCGCGCTTGTTTTCTCCGCCTTTGACGAGGCTGTCGCTTTCGAGATCGGCTCGGCGATCCGCGACCGGGCTTTGACCGAGAACCTGCCGATCATCGTCGATATCAGAACCTTCGATCGGCCGCTGTTCTATGCGGCAATGCCCGGCTCGAACGCTTCCAATCCGGACTGGGCGCGGCGCAAGATCAACGTCGTGCGGCGGTTCCTGAAAAGCACCTACCGCATGGTGCTGGAGCAGCAGCGCCCCGACCGCAGCTTCAAGCCTGGCGAGGGGCTGGACATTGTCGACTACGTGCTGGCCGGCGGCGGCTTTCCCATCACTGTCAAGGGCACCGGTGTCATCGGCGTGATCGCCGTCTCGGGCCTGCCGGAGCGTGAGGACCATGGCGTGGTCGTCGATGCGCTGTGTAGCTACTTGGGCGTCGATAGCCAGGAGTTGGTCCTGCCGCCGGAAGCAACATCGTGACGTTGGCGCCGCCCCTCATCCGCCTGCCGGCACCTTCTCCCCGTGTAGCGACGGGGAGAAGGGAAGCGCTCCAACGCTGGCGTGTCCAGTTGATAGATGGGTGGCGACCCCCTCTCCCCGTCTCTAGACGGGGAGAGGGTAAGGGTGAGGGGCAGCGCAGACGCCGCAGAAGTTCGCAGAACGTCGGTGGCAGCTCAGTATGACCATTCTCGACCCGAAATCCTTCCTTATATCCATCTTCAACGCCGCCGTTGCCGCCGCCGATCCCCAGAGGACGATCAAGAATCATTTGCCGGCAAGGCCGAAGGGCCGCACGATCGTCATCGGTGCAGGAAAAGGCTCGGCGCAGATGGCGGCTGCTTTCGAGGAAGCGTGGGACGGGCCGATCGAAGGGCTGGTCGTCACCCGCTACGGCTATGGCGCGGTCTGCCGGCGCATCGAGATCATCGAGGCGGCGCATCCGGTGCCGGATGCCGCCGGGCTGGAAGCTTCGCGGCGGCTGCTCGAAAAAGTCCAGGGACTGACTGCGGACGACCTTGTCGTGGCGCTCATTTCCGGCGGCGGCTCGGCGCTGCTGCCGTCACCCGCCGAAGGTCTGACGCTGGCCGATGAGATCGCCGTCAACGAGGCGCTGCTCGCCTCCGGTGCGCCGATCACCGCGATGAACACGATCCGTAAGCACCTTTCCACCATCAAGGGCGGCAGGCTGGCGGCCGCCGCATATCCGGCCAAGGTGGTCTCGCTGGTGGTATCAGACATTCCGGGCGACAATCCGGCTCTGGTCGCTTCTGGTCCGACCGTGCCGGACATAGGCAGCCGTGAGGACGCACTGGCGTCGATCGCTGCCTATGGCATGAAGCTGCCGGCTTCGGTCATGGCGCATATCAAGTCGCCGGCGGCCGATGCGCCACGTCCGGACGATCCGCGTTTTATCCGCAACGAGGTGCATCTGATCGCTTCGGCCGGCGTCTCGCTGGAAGCAGCAGCGGCCGAAGCGAAGCGCCGAGGTATTCAGGCCGTCATTCTCTCCGATTCCATCGAGGGCGAGGCACGCGAGGTCGGTGGCATCCACGCCGCAATCGCGCGCGAGGTGGCGACGCGCAGCCGGCCATTTGCAAAGCCGGTGCTGATCCTGTCGGGCGGCGAGACGACGGTGACCCTGCGCGCGAAAGGCAAAGGCGGCCGTAACTCGGAATTCCTGCTCGCCTTCGCCATCGGCATCACCGGCATGGCGGGCGTGCACGCACTGGCCGCCGACACCGACGGCATTGACGGTTCGGAAGACAATGCCGGCGCCTTCGCCGACGGCTCGACAGTTTCGCGGATGCGCGCGGCGGGCGTCGAAGCCAAGGCCATGCTTGCCGGCAACAACGCCTGGACGGCATTCAATGCCGTAGATGACCTTTTCGTACCCGGTCCGACCGGCACAAACATCAACGATCTCCGGGCGATATTGATCAAATAGCTCAGGCCGCCATCAGCCTTTTCACCGCTCTCATATCCTGCAGGAACCGCTCGCGTTCGGCCCGCTTGTCCGCCGGCTCGCGAATGCGCAGAATGAAGGACGGGTGGATGGTGACGAAGACACGCAAGCCATCGTCGCGCTCCACTACCGCCCCGCGCATCTTCATGATCGGCACCACCTTGCCGAGCAGCGCCTGCGCTGCAGTGGCGCCGAGTGCCACCGCCAGGTTGGGCTTGATCAGATCGATCTCTTTGTCCAGCCACCAGCGGCAAGCCTGCACCTCGCCGGCATTCGGCTTGGAGTGGATGCGCCGCTTGCCGCGCGGCTCGAACTTGAAATGCTTAACCGCGTTGGTGACGTAGACTTTCAGCCGATCGACGCCGGCATCATCCAGGATCGCGTCGAACACCTTGCCGGCCGGACCGACGAAAGGCTTGCCCGCCAGGTCCTCTTGGTCGCCCGGCTGTTCGCCGACGAAGATCACCTTGGCTTTATCAGGACCCTCACCGAACACGGTCTGCGTGGCATCGCGCCATAGCGGACAGCGGCGGCAGATCTTGGCCGTTTCGCGCAGTTCAGGAATCGTCCTGGCGTCGATTTCTGTCGTGTCCGGGGACTTGCTTGCAGGCAAGCCTCTCGACTGCACCTTGGCATGGTGCGGCGTCGGGGTTGTCTGCATCCTGGCGATCATGACTAAGGCGGCCTTGTTCGCTCCTGCAATCAGACACGCAATGAGCAAAGCCCGCCGAAGGTTCCGCTGAAATTATTTCGCATGGGCCTTCACCGGCAGATGGCCGACGATGTGAAGCCCTAAACCTCGTGCAGATAGAGGTGATAATCCAGTTCGCTGACCGTGCGCGCCACGCGCAGATATTCCGACTGCTTGATCGCCACGAATGTCCGGTGCAGGTCTTCGCCCAATGCGCCCTTGAGGAAGGTCGACGCCCTTGCCGCCTCGATCGCGGCACGCCAGTCGACCGGCATCGTCGTGCGCGTGACGGCGGATTCGTAGCCATTGCCGGTGGTTTCAGGGCCGGGGTCAAGACCTTCGTCGAGACCCCTAGTGATGCCGGCCAGCACCGTTGCCGCGACTAGATAAGGGTTGGCGTCGACGCCCGATGGCCGGTGCTCGATGCGGCGGTTCTTGGCATCGCCGGCCGGCACACGCAGCGCCACCGAACGGTTGTTGACGCCCCAGGTCGGCGCCACCGGCGCATAGGATTGCGATACGAAGCGCCGCCATGAATTGGCGTGCGGCGCGAACACCAGCATCGATTCCGCCATCGTCTGGATCAGTCCGCCGAGACCGCGCAGCAGCGGAAGCGACCAGCTTTCGCCGCCGGCTTCGGCAAAGACGTTCTTGCCGGCATCATCCAGCAGCGAGACATGAAAATGCATGCCAGAGCCGGCATACTTCTCGATCGGCTTGGCCATGAAGCAAGCGGTGACACCATGACGGCGTGCCTGCGCCCGCACCAGCCGCTTGAGCATGACGAGATCGTCGGCCGCCCGCATCACGTCCTTGCGGTAATTGAGCGTCAGTTCGTACTGGCCGGGCGCATATTCCGAGATGACCGTCTCGGCCGGGATGCCTTGCACCTTGGCCGCGGCATAGATGTCGGAAAACAGCGGCTCCATGCCGTGCAGATGGTCGACGGAATAGACCTCTGTCTTGGCCGAGCGGCGGCCGTCGAGCACCGCATGCGCCGGCTGCACCTTGCCTTCGGCATCGCGCTCATTGGCGAGCAGGAAGAACTCGAGCTCGAAGGCGCCGGCCGGATGCAGGCCCTTGGCCGCGAGGATATCTACCTGGCGGGCGAGCGCCAGCCGCGGGTCGGACGACATCGGCTGGCCATCGAGATGGTACATCGCCATCAACACCTGGCCGCGCGGCGGCTGGGTGCCGAACAGCGGCACCAGCGTGCCGGGGATCGGCCACGCCCGCAGGTCGCCGTCGCCGGTCGTCCAGATCAGCCCGGTCTCGTGAACATCCTCGCCGGTGATGTCGAGGCCGAGGATCGAGATCGGCATGTGCCGGCCGCCCTCGAAGATGCTCATCAACTCATGTCGGCGCACGATCTTGCCGCGCCCCACGCCATTGGCGTCGGTCAGCACGATGTCGAACGCTTCGATCTCCGGATGGGCGTCGAGAAAGGCCTGCGCCTCGGCGGGCGTCGAGCCCGAAGGGGATGCCGTGACCAGGTTCAAACTTTGCTTGGGCGCTTGTTTCATGCTGCCAGCTTGTCTCATGCCGTAAGCTTTGCCGCAACCGCGCCGAAGGCGGTGATCAGCCGGTTCACCTGGGCGGCGCGAGTTGCCGGCGAGATCAGCATCATATTGTGGAACGGTGCGATCAGCACGCCGCGATTGACCAGCGCGACATGCATCGCCGCTTCGAGCTCCGGCGCATGCGCCCTCTCGGCTTCGCCGCCATTCCTCAGCGGGCCTGGCGCGCAGATGAACTCGACGCGGGCGCCGACCCGAGCAACATGCCAAGGCAGGCGATAGCGATCGATAACGGCAGTCAGCCCGGCGTCGAGCCGCCGCGCCAGATGGTCCATATGGCTGTAGTTCTCGTCGGTCATGACGTCTTCGAGCGTGGCACGCATCGCCGCGAATTGCAGCGGATTGGCCGACAGCGTTGTCCCCATGCCGGAATAGCCGGGCTCTTTCCGGCTGATATAAGCGGCATAGCGCGCCGCAACGCCTTCGCTCATGCCCCACACACTCGCCGGTATGCCGCCGGCAATCGGCTTGCCGAGCACGAACAGGTCCGGCTCCAGCCCGTATTTGCTTGTATAGCCGCCGGGACCGGTCGAGATCGTATGCGTCTCGTCGATTAGAAGCAGCGTGCCGGTCGCACGGGTGAGACGCCGCAAGCCGTCATGAAAGCCGGCTTCGGGCAGCACCATGCAGGAATTGGTCAGCACCGGCTCGGCGATGACGCAGGCGACATCGTTGCCCTGAAGTGCGGCCTCAAGCGCCGGCAGATCGTTGAACTCGACGATATCAGTTGCCCGCGTCAGGTCGCGGAATTCGCCGGCCAGTCCCGGTCGGTTCACCGCTTTGCCGTCGACCAGCCGGACCATCGTCTCGTCGACCGAGCCATGATAGCAGCCGTTGAAGACCAGGATCTTCTCCCGGCCGGTAACGGCACGGGCAACCCGCAGCGCGAAGCGGTTGGCGTCGGTTGCCGTCGTCGCGATCTGCCACAACGGCAGACCGAAGCGCTGTTGCAGCAGCGGGCCGATGGCGAGCGCGTCCTCGGCAGGCAGCATGTAGGTCAGACCGCGTCCGGCCTGCCGGCGGATGGCGCGGGCGACCGGCGGCGGCGAATGACCGAACATCGAGCCGGTGTCGCCGAGGCAGAAATCGTCGAGCCGGTTGCCGTCGATATCTCTGATGGCGGTGCCTTTGGCCTTATCAACGAGGATCGGGAACGGCGTCGGCCAGTCGTTCATCCAGTGCATCGGCACGCCGCCGAAGAAGCCGGGCAGGCCATTGCCGATTTTCGCCATCGATTTCGGCCGCGCCTGGCGGAAGGCTTCTGCCTCGGTCTCGCGCAACTCGGCAATCCGGGCCGGGCCGATGCCGCCGATGGAGGTCTTTGAATGGTCGATGACGTTCATGGCGGCCCTCTCCGCCGCACTTTAGACAATCGGCATCCGCCACCGCAATTGGCGGGCGGCTGCCCTGTGTTGGGTCAGCGGTCATTTGAATGGAACAGGCGCTTGACCGCGAGCCGCCTTCGGGCGCCAATGGCACTTCGGCTGGAGGGGACACGATGGTGCGGGCGATCATCTGCGCGGCAACGCTGCTGTCGTCGGTTGGTGCGGCTTTGGCATCCGGCGGCATCTGGTGTTCCGCCGAGGATGCAGCCGTCAAATTTGAGGTCGATGCCGGGGTCACCAGAGGCATGGGCGGGCCGACCTTCAATTTTCGCGGCGAGCTCGAAATTCTGGGCAGGCCAGTCGGCGACAGTCTGCGCAAGACTGTGTTCGAGGATCAGAACCTCACGCAATATTGGCTCGACAACAAGGAATTGCGGCTGCTCGTCTATCGCGAACGGCAGGTCGAAAACGCCTACGACTATGTCGAACTGGCGATCCTGACCAAGGCCAGCGACGAAGGCGTCTATGACGGCCGCTATTTGCTCTCAATCTATGATGTAACGGACGATGCCGAAAAGGATGGCAAGCCGGCTGAATTGACCGGCAAAGTATCTTGCGGAGCCGACTAACGGGCTAGGCGGAAATGTCGATGACGCCGCAATCGCCGGCGGCGCTGCCGAACGCGACGCGGCGCTCTTCCTTGTCCCACATCATCGATGTGATGGCGCCCTTGCCTGGCCGGCGCAGCAGCACTTCCCTGGCGTCGGCGAAGCGCACCGCCATCACCATGCCGTCATCATACCCTACCGCCACTACATCTTGGCTCGGATGGCAGGCGACGGAGGTGACCATCGCATTGCCGCGCGTGCCGAGTTCCAGCGGCGCCTTGCCCATCGGCCCATCCTTGCCCGAAAACGGCCAGACGATCGCCGCCGGCGCGCCGGAACTCGCCAGCCATTTGCCCTTGGCGCTCCACGACAGGCTTTTGACCTTGCCGGGATAGCCGGACATCCGCATGTGCTTGCCGTCGGCGAGTTTCCAGCCATGCAGCGCGTTTTCCTGCATTGTGGTGACGACGAAGCCGCCGTCCGGCGAAAACGTGATGCCGGTGTGGGCGCCGGCCCATTCGAGCTCGACCGGCTTGCCGTCGGCGGCCGGGAAATGCAGCGTCGCGCCATTGTAGCGGGCAACGCCGAAGCGCATGCCCTTGGGCGAGAAGGCCAGCCCCTCGACCGAGCGCGGATGCGAGAATTCCCTGGTCTTGCCGTCAGCAAAACGCACATAGGCAATTTTGCCCGAAGCATAGGCAACAGCGCCTTGCGGCCCGGCGGCGACGCTGGTGATCCATTTTTTGCCTGCGGTCGCCAATTCCGCAGTATTGCCGCCTGCGGTCACGGCAAAGATCTTGCCGTCCTCACCGCCGGTGATCAGCCGGTCGTTTGCGCCATCGTGAAGGGCGGCGAGCAGCCCGTCATTGGCCTGCACCGTCTTGTGCCCATGGTCGAGCCGATGGATTGTGCCGTCGGCCAGCGCGAAATGCGGCACGTCGCCAAGGAACACGGCGGCGAGGCAGTGGCCTTCGAGATCGAGCGGGGCGACTGTCGGCATGAGAGACCATTCCGTTCGAGATTTCTGCTGCCCCACCCTTAAGGGGTTGAGCTGCGGGTCTCAACCCGTGCTTCGGATCGTCGTGAGGAGAGAGCGCCAGCGTTGCGGGCGCCCTTCTCCCACAAGGGGAGAAGGGGGAAAGGGCAGCTAAATCAAGCGGCGTGGCAGGCCTGGAAGCTTGTCTTCAGCCGCTCGGCGTCGAGTTCGCGGCCGATGAACACCAGCCGGCTCTCGTGCTTCTCGCCGTCCTTCCAGGCGCGTTGGTGGTCGCCTTCGATGATCATGTGCACGCCCTGGATGACATAGCGCTCGTCATCGCCTTTCAGCGCGATGATACCTTTCAGCCGCAGGATGTTCGGGCCTTCCATTTGGGTGACCTTCTCGATCCACGGGAAGAACTTTTTCGGGTCCATCTCGCCGCCGCGCAGCGACACCGACTGCACCGTCACATCATGGATGTCGGAAGGGTGCGCGTGATGATGGTCATGCCCGTCATGATCGTGATGATCATGGCCCTCGTGATCATGGTGATCATGATCATGATGGTCGTGATCGTCATGCGCCTCGAGGAAGTGCGGATCGTTCTCCAGCGCCCGGGACAGGTCGAACGCACCGCGATCGAGCACCTCGGACAGCGCCACGCCGGCGCGTGTGGTGCGATGGATGCGTGCCGCCGGGTTGATGGCGCGGATCGTCGCCTCCACCTTGCTCAGCTCTTCGGGGGTGACCAGGTCGGTCTTGTTGAGCACGACGACATCGGCAAAGGCGATCTGGTCCTCGGCCTCGCGGGAATCCTTGAGGCGCAGCGGCAGGTGCTTGGCGTCGACCAGCGCCACCACCGCATCGAGCCTGGTCTTGGAACGCACATCGTCGTCCATGAAGAAGGTTTGCGCTACCGGCACGGGATCGGCGAGGCCTGTGGTCTCGACGACGATGGCGTCGAAGCGGCCGGGCCTGCGCATCAGACCTTCGACGACGCGGATCAGGTCGCCGCGCACGGTGCAGCAGATGCAGCCATTGTTCATCTCGTAGATTTCCTCGTCGGATTCCACGATCAACTCGTTGTCGATGCCGATCTCGCCGAACTCATTGACGATGACGGCGTAGCGCTTGCCATGGTTTTCCGAAAGGATGCGGTTGAGCAGTGTCGTTTTGCCGGCGCCGAGATAGCCGGTAAGGACGGTAACGGGGATCTGCGTCTGTGCGTCGCTCATATTGTGCCTCGAATAGGGATTGTCGGCTCCATATAGGATGTGTGCTCGGCTTTTGCACGAGGCAAACCGATGGGCCAAAGAGGCCGGTATTGCCGAACTTTCCTCACATTGCCGAACGTTCATTGGCGCGGGCTGGCGGTGGGGCCTAGATAGGGCGAGGGGTTGTTCGCACTGAGGAGGCGCCAGATGTCCGACAAGTCCTTGCCATTAAGCCGGCGGCAGGCTCTCGGTCTTGTAGCGGTCACCACGGGCGGCATATTCCTGCCCGCCGGCGCAAGGGCCGGGCAGGTCTCGCCCTATGCCGGGCTTGCTTTGTTCGAAGCCGGTGCCGGCGTCTGCACCATGACGCCCGAGGTCACCGAAGGACCGTTCTATTTCGACCCGAAGCTCGAACGCGCCGATATCACCGAGGGCAAGAAGGGCGTCGCCCTCAATGTGCGGCTGCAAATCGTCGACGCCGCCTGCCGGCCGCTTCCCGGCGCACGCGTCGATATCTGGCATTGCGACGCCCAGGGCGCCTATTCCGGCTATCCCGGACAGGGCGACGGGCAGGATATCGACACGTCCGGCCAGAGCTTTCTGCGCGGCTGGCAGAGAAGCGATGGAAGCGGCATCGCTTCTTTCGCCACCATCTATCCCGGCTGGTATCGCGGCCGCACCACCCACATCCATTTCAAGATCTTCCCCGACGACCGCTCGGCAATGACCGGCCAGATGTTCTTCCCCGACAGCTTGAGCGAGCAGATATTCGCCACCGTCGCGCCCTATAACGATCGCCCCGGCAAACGCGATACATCGAACATGCGGGACGGCATTGCGCGGCAGGCCGGGCCGCCGTCGCAGGCAGCGCTGCGGGAAATGGCGGACGCCTATCAGGCCTTGATGGTGGTCGCGGTGAGGGCCGGTTGAGGACACCTCGTCACGTCGCCATCCAGCCGTCGCGGAAAGTCGTTTGTCATCTAACTGAAATAAACATCTGGCATTAGCCACGGCGAACACCGCGATGCTTGCCGGCAAAGCTATTTTCCGAGCCGGAATGTTTTCGATCGTCATTGCCAATCGGCGGCCTGCTTCTATGCTGTCCGCACCGGTTCGGCCGAGGAGGGAATGAGCATGGCCAAGGCGGACAAGACTGCAACAATGAGCCGGCTGCATTCGGCGGCGCGGCTGGCGCGCACGGCGCTCGCCGCCCGGCTTCTGGCGCATGGCTTCTATGCCGGCCAGGACCAGATCATGCTGGCGCTCGATCGCGAGGACGGGCAGACGCCCGGCAATCTTGCCGGCCGCCTCGGCGTGCGTCCGCCGACCATCACCAAGACCATCAACCGGCTGCAGGCACAGGGTTTTCTGGAAAAGCGCGCCTCCTCCGCCGATGCCCGCCAGGCTCATATTTTCCTCACCGACACCGGCCGCGAAATCATCCACGCCATCGAGAAATCGGTGAAGAAGACCGAAAAGCAGGCATTGAAGGGTCTCGACAAGAAGGATCAGAAATCGCTGTTCAAGCTGCTTGCACGTGTCGAAGCGAATCTTTCGAACGGCGAAATGGTGCTCCCCGATGACGAACTGGATATCGAGGACAAGATCCTTGAATAGGTCACGCGTTCGCCGCTGACGGCCGCCGCGTCAGTGCCGACCAGCGTCCGGGTGTGACGCCGAACGCCTTCTTGAAATGCCGATTGAAATGGCTTTGGTCACTGAAGCCGGCTGCGATGGCGATTTGCGCCAGCGGCTCGTCGGCTTCGATCATCCGACGGGCTCGCTGAAGCCGGCGCATCAACAAGAACCGGTGCGGGCTGGTCGAGAAGGTGGCGCGGAAATGCCGCGACAGGGCATAACGGTCCAATCCGGTGATCGCCTCCAATTCATCCGAACGTACAATCCGCGCGACATTTTCCTCCAGATAGTCGCGCGCTAGGCTGGCGGCGCGCCACGCAGTTTTCGCAACCGGTTTCCCCGGCCGACCGGCGTGCCGGGCCAGGCTTTGCATAAGCTGCGTCATGAAATCGACGACAAACAGCTCGTCCAGTTCCTGATTCAGCGGCCCGAGCGCCGAAAGCAGCGTCGCGCGGAGATCGCGGTCTGTCACCACGGCATTCCCGACGAATGGCAGTGATCCGCCGCCGAGACAATCGAGCATCAGGGACGGCTCCAAATACAGCATTCTGTATCGCAAGCCGTCTTCTGTGCCGGCGCCGCCATCGTGCATTTCGTCGGGATGAAGGATAATGATCTGGCCAGGCAGGCTCTGATGCGTCGCGCCGCGATAGCGGAAGCTCTGTACGCCATAAAGCGTCACCCCGATTGCATAGGTGTCGTGGCGATGGAGATCGAAGGCGTTGCCGTGGAACCGGGCCTCGATGCGTTCCATGCCGGCAGTACCGGGTGCCGATACGATGCAGTTCTCGGCTGCATCCACGCACAAACGTCCAAGACCCTGAAAGGCTTCCCCGTCTAGACCGTGCGGCATCGCTTCACTCGCAGCCTCGGATTGGCCCCCTTTCGGATTGGAAACTGTCGCATGTTCGATACGAAATTTGCAATCGTGCTCAGGGACGATCTTCCCGTCTGGCAGAAGCTCAACGTCACCGCCTTTCTGACCAGCGGCATCGTCGCGCAGTTTCCCGAGCTCATCGGCGAGCCCTACCGTGACCGCGCCGGCAATATCTACAACCCGCTATCGATCCAGCCGGTCATCGTGCTTTCGGCAGACGGCCAGGCGCTCGGAACGATCCAGCGGCGGGCGCTGGAGCGTGGTGTGAGGGTTTCGCTCTATGTCGAGGAAATGTTTTCGACTGGGTACGATCTGGCCAACCGTGCCGTCTTTGCCGAATTTGCGCCGGAGGATGCCAAGGTGGTCGGCATCGCGCTTCGCGCCGAAAAGAAGCTCGTCGACAAGATCACCAAGGGTGCCCGCATGCACACCTGACTCTCCGGCCACCAGGAACAAAACTGAGCCTGTCGTCGCCTGTCGGTGTGCCAGCCTCTTTTGGCTTGCCCGCTGGCGACAATTCCCGCATTGGTGAGGGACTGCCTTGCTTCCCGTCCGGCCTGAAATTGAATGCTCCCCCAAGACAAGACGAAAGCGCGACGTCGCCGGCGGCGATCCTGTGCATGCTTTCCGTCTATGTGTTTTTCACCTTCCTCGACACCAGCAGCAAGTACCTTGTGCTGGCTGGCGTCTCGGCGCTGATCGTCGCCTGGACCCGCTTCGCGGTCCATGTCCTGCTTGTCGGCGTCTTTCTGCGCGGATGGCGTGAGCCGTTGCGTTTTCGTCCCGCCAACCTGCCGGCGCATCTCACGCGCGGTCTGCTCCTGTTCGGATCGACCATGTTCAACATTCTGGCGCTGCGGACGCTGCAGCTGGCGGAAACCACCTCGATCTACTTCTTCGGCCCGATGGTGATCACCGCGCTTGCCGGTCCGTTGCTCGGCGAATGGGCCGGCTGGCGGCGCTGGCTGGCGATCATGAGCGGCTTTGTCGGCGTCCTCATCATCACCCGGCCGGGCATCGGGGTTTTTGGCGTCGGCCATCTCTTTGCGCTCGGCTCGATGCTATCGAACAGTTTCTACGTCATCATGACGCGCCGTATGTCGGCGACGGAAACCTCGGAAAGTCTCATCCTGTTTTCGGCGCTGGCGCCGGCCGTGCTGCTGCTGCCGACACTGCCGTTTTCGCTTTCGCTGCCGCAGGATGGCTGGCACTGGTTCATATTGCTGATGCTTGGCGTCTTCGGCGCCATCGGCCATTGGCTTCTTGTGCAGGCCTATCGCCTTGCCACCACCACGGCCCTGGCTCCCTATCCCTATTCGCAGATGATCTGGATGATCATCTCCGGCCTGATCGTCTTCAACCAGTTTCCCGACCGCTGGACGCTGGTCGGTGCCACCGTCATCGTCGCCAGCGGCCTCTACATCGTCCACCGCGAGCACCGGCTTCGCTTGCACAACCGCGCGACGCTGGACGCGGAGGCGGAAGCGCTGGCAAAAAAACTTTGATTTGCTCGGGATCGATGGCATAAGAGCCGGCCTTTAAACAGTTTAAATTGCTTCGGGAGCGCAGGGCGCTGGCACAGAAGATCAAGCTTTCGACCATCGCGGATGCGCTCGGCGTGTCCACGGCCACGGTCTCGCTGGCCTTGCGCGACAGCCCGCTGGTCGCCGGCGGCACCCGCGACCGTATCAAGGAACATGCACGCGCCATCGGCTACATCTACAACCGCCGCGCCGCCAGCCTTCGCACCTCACGCTCGGGCATTGTCGGCGTCGTCGTCCACGACATCATGAACCCGTTCTTTGCCGAGATACTGCGTTCGATCGAGAGCGAACTCGACCGCAGCCGGCAGACCTTCATCCTGTCGAACCACTACGACCAACTCGAGAAACAGCGCACCTTCATCGACACGCTTCTGCAGCTCGGCGCTGACGGCGTCATCATGTCGCCAGCCATCGGCACGCCGCCCGAAGACATAATCATGGCCGAGGAGAACGGTCTCCCGGCAGTGCTGATTGCACGCACCGTCGAAGGTGCCGACGTGCCGGTGTTTCGCGGCGACGATGCCTATGGCACCGGGCTTGCTACCAATCATCTGATCTCGCTTGGCCACAAGCGCATCGCCATGATCGGCGGTACCGACCAGACGTCGACCGGCCGCGACCGTTATCAGGGATATGTCAACGCCATGGAGGCGGCAGGGCTCGAGGTCAGGCCGTCATGGCGTATCGCCGGCCCGCGCACCAAGCAGGCCGGCTTCGAGGCTGCCGGGCAGTTCTTGGCGCTGAAAGACAGGCCTACCGCGGCCTGCTGCTGGAACGACCTCGTCGCCATCGGCCTGATGAACGGCATTGCGCGCGCGGGGCTGGTGCCGGGCATCGACATCTCCGTTACCGGCTATGACGACCTCGAGGAAGCGGCGATCGCGACGCCGGCACTGACCACGGTCTGGAACGGCCAGCGCGAGGTTGGCCGCCGCGCCGCCAGCGCGCTGCTCGACAAACTCAACGGACAGACGGTGCGGCCGTCGCAGGAACTGATCAAGCCGGAACTGCATGTGCGCCAGTCGACCGGCAAACCGGTGGAACGTGCATGACAAAAACCGAACAGCAAGCTGTCGCCATTCTGGTGCCGGGCCAGTTCAACGACCATGCGGTCGGCCGCATCGACGGGGCGTTCAGCCGCGTCCGGATCGAAGGCGCCGATCCGTCGCTGGTCACCGACGACATGCGCCGTACGGTGCGCGGCATAGCCGCCTTCGGCGGCATAAGCGCCGCGTTGATGGACGCGCTGCCAAAGCTCGAGATCATCGCCAATTTCGGCGTCGGCTATGATTCTGTCGATGTCCGCCACGCCGTACAGCGCGGCATCATGGTCACCAACACCCCGGATGTGCTGACCGAAGAGGTCGCCGATACGGCGCTCGGCTTGCTGATCAACACCATCCGCGAACTGCCGCGCGCCGAGGCCTGGCTGCGCGACGGAAGTTGGCTGCGCAAAGGCAACTATCCGCTGAGCCGGCTGACCCTGCGCGGGCGCCATGTCGGTATCTTTGGCATGGGCCGCATCGGCCTCGCCATTGCCCGCCGGCTCGACGCTTTCGGGCTGCCCATCGCCTACCACAACCGGCGCCGCGTCGAAGGCCTGTCCTATGACTATCACCCGACGCTGAAAGGTCTCGCCGAGGCGGTCGACACACTGATCTCGGTGGCGCCCGGCGGGGCCGCGACGGAAAGGGCAGTCAATGCCGAAATCCTCTCGGCTCTTGGGCCGAACGGCGTCTTCGTCAATATCGGCCGGGGCAGCACGGTCGACGAGCCAGCCCTTGCCGCCGCACTTGCCAGCGGCAGCATCGCCGCTGCCGGGCTAGACGTCTTTGCCGACGAGCCGAATGTGCCAGCGGCGTTGCTTGCCGCGCCCAACACCTCGCTTTTGCCACATGTCGGCTCCGCCTCGCAGCACACCCGCCGCGCCATGGCGGACCTATGCGTCGACAATCTGGTCTCGTGGTTTTCGCAGCGCAAGGCACTGACGCCGGTGCCGGAGACGGCAAATGTCAAGGCAAGGCCGTAAGCGGGCTGCCATATCTATTAACTTCAGCTTAACCCTTCGGAATCATTCTGGTCCCTTCCTAGTGTCTGTCCGCCTGACAGCACATGACAGCAAGATGAAGCGCGCCTCCTGATCTCTTCGAACGCGGCGCGCTTGAAATGCGCGGAGAAACAGGATGAAAACGCTTCCTGCATTGATGGCGGTTGCTGTGCTGTTCGGCAGCGTCCAGCTGTTTTATGCCGGTAGCGGTGAAAGCCGTGCAGCCAGTGAGTCACCACCTTCATCCGGCAACTACCGGCTGGTAGCCCATGGTGACGAGGCGTCTTGTGCGGTCAGCCGTGGCGCCGAGATTTCGCAAGGCTTGTCGCTGTTGACGGTCGCCGCGAATTGCCGCCGGGTGTTGCCCGGTGTCGAGCAGGCGAGGTTCTGGCGAGAGCAGAATGACGGCACGGTCACATTCAGCGCCAACGGCACCGATCCAATCGTCATGTTCTCAGTCGCCGATGGCGACGGTTACGAATCCTACGCGCCGGCGCTGCCGCTGCTATCGCTGGCGTCGGCCGGCAACTGACGAGCGCTATTCTGCCGCTGCGCGCGCGCCCGATTTCGCCGCCTGATGCAGACGTACAGCGTCGCCGAAGGCGCGGAAAATCTTTGCCGAGATGTTGTCAGATTCGACCCAGTACTCTGGATGCCACTGCACGCCAACAGCGAAGGCGCGGGCGTCCTTGACCGAAACCGCCTCGACAGTGCCGTCGGCGGCGACCGCTTCGACCTGCAGCTTCGGGCCAAGCCGATCGATGGCCTGGCGATGCACCGAATTGACCAGGATGTCGCCGGCGCCGAAGACCCCGGCCAGGCAGCTGCCGGGTTTTATCGACACGCTCTGGCGGATGGCGAAGCGTTCGTCCTGATTGTCGCTTGCCGGCGCACGATGGTCGAGCGAACCGACGCGTTCCTGGATTTCGGTCGCCAGCGTGCCGCCCAGTGCCACATTCATCTCCTGGATTCCGCGGCAGATGGCAAGCAGCGGTACCCCGCGCTCCACCGCCCGGCGGATCAGTGGCAACGTCGTCGCGTCGCGGGCGGAGTCGTAAGGACCATTGGCTTCGCTGGCGTCACCGCCATAGAGCGAGGGATGAACGTTGGACTTCGAACCGGTGACCATGACGCCGTCGACGGCGGAAAGCAGTTCATCGAAGTCGAGCCGGTCGCCGAAGGACGGTACCAGCAGCGGGAACACGCCTGCACCCGAAAGCGCCGCTTCAAGATATTGCTGTGGCGCGGCATGCCAGATGTAATTGTCGAACTGGCGGACGTCGGTCGATATGGCGACGAGCGGCTGGTGCATTTGGTCCGGATCCCATCGGGTGCAACGAATTATCTGCCTGCAAAATAGGCGATCCGAAGGCGCATTTCCATGGCAAGTTTCGGCGTGTCGCGTAGGCCAGTTAATCGACCTTAGACTATAGTTGCAAGATCTGCCCCAACGCCGTGAATTTCCCCGAAATGCGCCACTCAAACCGGGCTGCCACGCTGGACTCGACTCCTTGCCTGTGTATTGTCGGGCTCGAAGCCGATCCGGGCCCCGAAGCGTCCCGAATGTCGGTCAGTTGATCCAAAAGGGAGGAACTTCATGGATCGTCGTTCGTTCATCCGCAAGGCCGGCACCACCGGTTTCGGCGCCGCGGCCGCTGCCGCGACACTTGCTGCGCCGGCCATCGCCCAGTCCAACCCGAAAGTGACCTGGCGGCTGGCGTCGTCCTTCCCGAAGTCGCTCGATACGATCTATGGTGGCGCCGAAGTGTTTTCCAAGATGCTGTCGGAGGCGACCGACGGCAACTTCCAGGTCCAGGTCTTCGCCGCCGGCGAACTCGTTCCCGGCCTGCAGGCCGCCGACGCCACCACTGCCGGCACCGTCGAGGCCTGCCATACGGTGGCATACTATTACTGGGGCAAGGACCCGACTTGGGCGCTGGGGGCGGCGGTTCCGTTTTCGCTCAACGCGCGCGGCATAAACGCCTGGCACTATCATGGCGGCGGCATCGATCTGTTCAACGAGTTCCTGGCGACGCAGGGTCTGTTCGGGCTGCCGGGCGGCAATACCGGCGTGCAGATGGGCGGCTGGTTCCGCAAGGAGATCAAAACGGTCGCCGACCTTTCCGGCCTCAAGATGCGTATCGGTGGTTTTGCCGGCAAAGTGGTGCAAAGGCTCGGCGTAGTTCCGCAGCAGATCGCCGGTGGCGACATTTATCCGGCGCTGGAAAAAGGCACGATCGACGCCGCCGAATGGGTTGGCCCCTACGACGACGAGAAGCTCGGCTTCTACAAGGTTGCGCCCTATTACTACTATCCCGGCTGGTGGGAAGGTGGACCGACCGTCCATCTGATGTTCAACAAGGCGAAATACGACGAACTTTCGCCGGCTTACAAGTCGCTGGTGCACACTGCCGCCCAAGCGGCCGACGCCAACATGCTGCAGAAATACGACTACCTCAACCCGGCGGCGGTGAAGCGGCTGGTTGCCGGCGGCGCCAAGTTGAGCCCGTTCAGCCAGGAGATCATGGCCGCCTGTTTCGAAAAGGCCAACGAAGTCTATGCCGAGATGGAAGCCTCGAACGCGCCGTTCAAGAAGATCTGGGACTCGATCAAGGCGTTCCGCAAGGAGCATTATCTCTGGGCGCAGGTGGCCGAGTACAATTACGACACCTTCATGATGGTCCAGCAGCGCAACGGCAAGCTCTAGAATATTCTGCGACGCCGAGTGGCTCCACTCGGCGTCGCAGAAAAGGGCTAAAACAAAGCGGATGTCCCGTTTGGTTTGAATGCATTCCGCTCCAGGCGTTTGATGGATCTCGTCAAAGGACCGCGAGCCACGCCCCGCGGTCCTTCCCTGTCAGCCTTCGGACGCACTGACTTCGACCAGTACTCCACCCGGCGCATGGCAATAGAACGTCGTCGACTGGATGCGGCCGCGCATTAGCTGCTGGACCTCGCCCGGTTGCAGGCCGGCATCGGCAAGCCCGGCTCGCTTTGCATGCACAAACTCCGGCTTGCCGACGAAGAAGCCAACGTGAAAGCCGTCCGGATAGCTGGCGGGCTCGCCTTTCCCCGGCTTCATCAGATTGAGGATGAAGCCATCGATGCCACGCAGAACCGCGAAGGCGTCCTTGCCGCGCACGGCGACAAATTCAAAGCCGAAATGGCTGGTGAAGAAGCGGGCAAGGCCGGCAACTTCGGTGGTGACGAGATTTATGTGGTTCAGTTTCATGATGCGTCTCCTGCCACGGGTTGAATGCGGACAGGCTTCGACCGAAGAGCGCAAACCGGCGGGACCGCTACATCCGAAAATCCGGACGTGACCCGACCGGCTCGCGAGTTTCGCCTCGCTTGCCGGCCGCGGGTTCTCCCACAAGTAATGTGGCGAACAGGCTTCCCCGAGCATCGTGCTCAGGACGGGAAGAGCCGGACTACCGAACCGGCAATGTCTTTTTCGGCGTAGTTTCTGTAACCGGTCGCCCCGCCGGTGGCAACTGGCCCGATCGATCAGCCCTGAGGCACTACCAGGACCTTGACCTCACCTGGTGCCGACGGGTTGGCAATGATCGCCACCGCCTCGTCGAGGTCGACTTGTCGGGATATCAGCCGGTCTACCTCGATCGCACCCGAGGCGATGAGATCGGCGGCCCGGCGATGGGTAAAGGGATTGAGGAAGGAGCCCAGGACCTTCAACTCGCGGAACAGCAGGTCGAACGGTTCGAACGCCGCTTTCATGCCTTGCGGCATGACGCCGACGACGACAATTGTGCCGCCCGCCTTGGCCAGCCGCATCGCCTGCTCGACGGTGTCTTTCACGCCGGCGCATTCGAACACCACGTCGACGCCGCCCGGCATCAAACCCGACCGGCCGACGATCGCGTCGGTGATGTCGGAAGCGCTGGGATCGACCGTCGCCGTTGCGCCAAGTTCCTCGGCAAGGGCGCGCCGCGAGGCCTGGCGCGTCGACAGGATGATGGTCGTCGCACCGGCGAGCTTTGCCAGTTGAACGGTGAGCAGGCCGATCACGCCGCCGCCGAGCACGGCAACCGACGAACCTGGTCTGATCGCGGCAAGGTCCACGCCATGCAGGCAGCAGCCGAGCGGCTCGCAGAACGCACCATGCGTCGGCGTCAGATCGCCTGGCAGGACGAAAGCCTGTTTCTGCGGCAGGGCAAGATATTCGGCAAAGCCGCCATCGCGATGGATGCCGATGGCACGCAGATTGCCGCAGAGGTTGACCCGGCCGGCCTGGCAATGCGCGCACCGGCCGCAGGCGATGTTGGGATCGCCGGTGACGCGGTCGCCGACGGCAAAGCCGGATACGGCAGGTCCGATCGCCTCGACGATGCCGGAGAATTCATGGCCGAGAGTCACCGGCGGCGTGCACGGGAATTCGCCATGGAAAAGATGCCGGTCGGTGCCGCAGACGCCGCACGCCTCGATCCGCACCAGCAGCTCGTCCGGTCCGGCAGTCGGTTTCTCGACCTCGCACACGGCGAGGCCGCCCACTCGCTCCAGTCGCACCGCCTTCATGGCTGCCGGGCCTTCGTCAATTGAAACTCGGTGGTTGCGACAGATCGGTTGCCGGTGCCGCCGGTTTCGCGGGCGGCTTTTCGTCGAAGCTTGGCGGCTGCGACAGGTCCTGCGCGCCGGGCGCAGCGGGTGCCGTGCTGCCACCGGCCGGCGGCGTGCCGAGCGGCGACAGGCTGGGCATCTCCGGCACCTTGATGTCGATCGTCGCTGGATCGACGACGGCGCCTTTGTAGTGCATCACCATCTGCGGGAAGGCGATGGTCAGGCCGATCATGATCACCTGGATACAGACGAACGGCACTGCGCCCCAATAGATCTGCCCGGTGGTGACGGGCGCGATCTGTTTGCCGGTGAGCCGGTCGAGATAGGGCACGCGTGCGGCGACCGAGCGCAGATAAAACAGCGCGAAGCCGAACGGTGGATGCATGAAGCTGGTCTGCATGTTAACCCCGAGCAGCACGCCGAACCAGATCAGGTCGATGCCGAGCTTGTCGGCCGCCGGCGCCAAAAGCGGCACGATGATGAAGGCGAGCTCGAAGAAATCGAGGAAGAAGGCGAGCACGAAGACGAGGATGTTGACGCCAATCAGGAAACCGACTTCACCGCCCGGCAGCGACGTCAACAGGTGCTCGACCCAGATGTGGCCATTGACGCCGTAGAAGGTCAGCGAGAACACCCGCGCGCCGATCAGGATGAACAGCACGAAGGACGACAGCCGCGTCGTTGAGGCCAGCGCCTGCTTGACCACGTCGAGCGACAGCCGCCCCTTCATCGCCGCCATCGCCAGCGCGCCGACGGCGCCCATGGCGCCGCCCTCCGTCGGCGTGGCGATGCCGAGGAAAATGGTACCCAGCACCAGGAAGATCAGCGCCAGCGGCGGGATCAGCACGATGATCACCTGCTGTGCCAACCTCGACATCAGGTTGATCTTCAGGCGCTGGTCGATGATCGCCACGACATAGATGAAGATCACGCCGATGGTGGCGCCGAGGATATCGGCATTGCCGCCATGGTTTGGCGCGAGGTAGCGATACGCGGCATAGGAAACCACCACCGCCGCCAGCAGCGCCGCCAGCAGCGACAGCACACCGTGACCGAGCGTGCGGGCCTCCAGCGGCAGTGCCGGCATCGACTTCGGCCGGACGATCGACATGAGCAGGATGTAGAGCATGTAGATGCCGGTCAAAATGAGCCCGGGGATCAGCGCCCCCTTGTACATATCGCCGACCGAGCGGCCGAGCTGGTCGGCCAGCACGATCAGCACCAGTGACGGCGGGATGATCTGGGCGAGCGTGCCCGATGCTGCGATGACGCCGGATGCCAGCCGCCGGTCGTAGCCGTAGCGCAGCATGATCGGCAGCGAAATCAGCCCCATGGCAATGACGGAAGCCGCCACCACGCCGGTCGTCGCGGCCAGCAGCGCGCCGACGAAAATCACGGCATAGGCCAGGCCACCACGAACCGGTCCGAACAACTGGCCGATCGTGTCGAGCAGGTCTTCGGCCATGCCGGATCGTTCGAGCACGATGCCCATGAAGGTGAAGAACGGGATCGCCAGCAGCGTGTCGTTCGACATCACCCGGCTGCCGTAGAAATTGTCCGGCAACGCGTGCAGCAACGGCCAGGCGAGGTTGATCGAGCCGCCCGAATAGGGCGACAGCAGCACGCCGATGAAGAAGAACATCAGGCCGTTGGCGGCAAGCGAGAAGGCGACGGGGTAGCCGATCAGCAGGAAGAAGATCAGCGAGGCGAACATGATCGGCGCCATGTTCTGGGCGATGAACTCGATCACGAGCGCACCTCTTCGACGAGCGCCTTGGCTTCTAGCTCGGCCTGTTCATGCACCGATATGAATGGAGTGGGATCGTCCATATGACCGCGCATGATGGCGATTTTCTTGATGATTTCGGAAATGCCCTGCAGCGCAAGCAGGAAAAAGCCGACCAGCAGGATCGCCTTCGCCGGCCAGATGATCAGCCCGCCGGAATTGTTCGACATCTCGCCGCTGCGATACGACAGCGACACATAGGGAACGAAATAGACCACCATCAATGTCACGAACGGCATCAGGAAGAAGACGTGACCGAAAAGGTCGATCCAGTGCTGCACGCGGCGCGAGAACATTCCGTAGACGATGTCGATGCGGATATGGTCGTTCTGCTTCAGCGTGTAGGCGGCGGCCAGCATGAAGGCGGCGCCGAACAGATACCACTGCAATTCCAGCCAGGCGTTCGAGGACATGTCGAACAGCTTGCGGATGACGGCGTTAGCGGCGCTTACCAGAATTGCGAGCAGGATCAGCCACGATACCCATTTGCCGATGAATTCGTTCAAACGGTCAATGGTTCTGGAAAGAGCGAGAAGCCCTGCCATGCATTCCTCCCTTGTGTCAGAGCGCGGCGGTTCCCTGTCCGTTGCGCCGCTGTGGACCAACGGTATGCAGTGCGTGGTTCGGCGGGTCAACACGGGCCTGCCCGCATAAACACAGTTGTGAGGTGACGACCGGCAAAAAAGCTGCCGCGTCCTTTGCATGTCCAAGGACATGCGGCTCTTTCACCAACCAAAGTCGGGTGCGGCTCAGGCGATCTTCTGTTGGTCGCGGCCGGCGCCGATCAGCACAAGCATGGCGACGAGGAACAGGTACATCCAGGCATCGCGCCATTCGAGCGGGAAATAGCCGGCCCATAGCGATTCGGCCATGCCGAAAGCGGCGGCGCCCAGTGCCGCCCGCAGCGGCGAAAGATAGCCGCCTACTGCCGTCACGAACAGGATCTTCAACCCGTAGACCAGGCCGGTGCCGAAGCTGATGTTGCCGTAGTAGAAGCCGGCGAGCACGCCGGCCAGCGCAGCGCAAAGGCCGCCGAAAAGCACCGCACGCCGAAACACCGCGCGGACATCGACACCGCACATCGCAGCAGCCTTGGGATCGTCGGAAACGGCGCGCCAACTGCGGCCGAAGCTCGAATGTGTGAAGCCCCACGCAGCCAGCGCAATGGCCGCCAGCACGGCAGCGCAATCGAGCAACTGGATCAGCGTCAACGTCGCCTTGAAGCTGGCACTCTGCGCGAAGACGATGGTCTGGGCCAGCATCGGTGGCAACCACAGATCGTGGGTGTTGGCGGCGATGCGGCTGGCTTCCGACAAGACCAGCAATATACCGAGCGTTGTCACCACGATCGCATTGGGCGAGCGGTCGGCCAAGGGTTCGAAGATGCTTCGTGACAGAACGTGGCTGATCAGCGCCGCGTAGAGAAACGCCGCAACTATGCCGAGCGCGACCGATGCAAGCAGCGTCAGCCACAGTGCCTGATAGCCGAATGCCGCGGTGAGGATCATCGTTTGCCCGCAAAAGGCGAACAGCGCGCCATAGGCAAGATTGGTGCGGTGCAGGATGCCGTTAGTCAGCACATAGCCGAAGGCAAGCAGTGCGTAGAGCGCGCCCGAATGCAGCCCGTTCAGAACCTGCTGGAAGAAATAGAGCATGCAAAATCCTCGGTGCATGGCTCCGAATAATCGGAAATCGACTTTCGCTGGGATCATGCACAAAATCAAAGTGCTACAAGCCGCGGCGCTCGCAGCCGTGAAGAGCGTTGCACTCGGAATCTAACTTGTCAAATGCGATTTATCGGTTAGATTTCATCGCATGACGGTATCCTGGACTCCGCACCGCTTCACCGGCGGCATGCTTGCGCTCGACACGGCGAACACCGTTGTGCTGCGGCACCATCCGGAGAAGACCTTCGACCGTTTCGACGATCCCGCCGAGATTGCCCGCTTTGCCGAAGCCGCCAGCGGCTTTCGCGCCGCCGAGCTCGGCGGCAGGCGGCTGGAGGCCCCGTCGCCGGACAAGATCGCGCCGGTGGTACTGTCGATCCGCGAAACCACCGATCGGCTGTTTCGCCGCGCGGTGTCGAAAGGTGCGATCGCCACCGCCGACATGCCTGAATTCCTGGAAGCCTGCGCCGACGGCCTCGCCCATGGCCGCACCGAAATCGGGACGCTTGGAAAACCGTTCGGCGACCCGGCGACGCCGATCGCCTTTGAGGCGGCATTGGCGGTCTCGGCGCTGTCGCTGCTGCGCGGCGACACCATCGCCAGGCTGAGGATTTGTCCCAACTGCAGCTGGCTGTTTGTCGACCGAAGCCGCAATTCCAGCCGCCTTTGGTGCGACATGGCGGTATGCGGCAACCGCCAGAAGGCAAACCGTCACTATCGCCGCCGGACGGCGGCGAACGAGGTCCACAATGGCGAGGTCCAGAATGGCTAGGCTGTTTTCGCGCTCGATCGTTGTCGGGGTTGCGCTGATTGTGGCTGCAGCGCTCGGCGCCTGTCGCGAGACGGGCACGGACGACAACGGCGATGGCAAATTGTTCGAGATTTCAGGCAAGATATTCGTGTTCAACTATCGCCTCGCCAGGGCGACCTACCTCGTTACGCTGCGGCCGTTGCGGCCGATGGGGGAGGGGCAGGTCGCGGTCGCCAGCTTCCAAAACCCGGCCGGCGGCGAGCCGCTGGCAGTCGAGCAGAAAATCTGGCCGAAGCTCGACAAGGTGACGCTGGAGAGTCCGGCGCTTCAATGCGTCGTCAAGGACAAGCCTTACGCGATCGCGATCAGCATCAAGGACGCTGACGGCACGATCCTCCAGAAGATCGACACCACTCTGATGTCGACGGAGGACCAGTCCGTCCTGCCCGACCGGCCGCTGGTCATCGATCAGCTTTATACGCCCAATCCGGACCTTGCCGGCCACCCGGACGGCAAGTTGCCGAACGAACCTAAGCCCGACTGTTCGAAAGGTCTCTGACGCATTTTTCGACGGCATCGGATGGCGCGGAATTTTATTGCTGTCGAAAACAGCCGACGCGCGGTTTCTTACGCCGGCGGGCGCGGCGTTGATGATTTGTTGCGGACCGCCTGGCGCTTCGATTTTGTTTGACCTCCCCGGCAAGGGAAGAAAGACTATAGGTACTTGACTCCGACGTTGGCCGCGCACCCTCCAGGTGCGGCTTCCGCACAGGAAATGCCTGATGACGCTGCACAATGTCGCGCTCGACGACAAGTTCGACCTGGCAAAGGAGCGCATCTTCCTGTCGGGTGCCCAAGCAGTCATCCGCATGCTTCTGATGCAACGCGAGCGCGACCGCCGGGCTGGCCTGAACACCGCCGGTTTCGTCTCCGGTTATCGCGGCTCGCCGCTCGGCGGCCTCGACATGCAGCTGTGGAAGGCCCGGGACCAGCTCGCGCAGTCGGACATCGTCTTCCAGCCCGGTCTCAACGAGGAGCTCGCCGCCACCGCCTGCTGGGGCTCGCAGCAGGCCGAATTGCTGGGCGAGGGCACTCGTGACGGCGTTTTTTCGGTCTGGTACGGCAAGGGTCCGGGCGTCGACCGCTCCGGCGACGTGTTCCGTCACGCCAATCTCGCCGGCTCGTCGAAACATGGCGGCGTGCTGGCCCTGATGGGTGACGACCACATGGCCGAATCCTCGACCAACGCGCATGCCACCGAGTTCCTGTTTGTCGACACCATGGTGCCGATCCTCAATCCGGCCGGTGTCCAGGAGATCATCGACTACGGCCTCTACGGCTTTGCCATGTCGCGTTATGCCGGCACCTGGGCGGCGATCAAATGCGTCAAGGACAACATCGAATCGACGGCCTCGGTCGATGCCGCGCTCGACCGGCTAGATATCGTCATCCCGGACTTCGACATGCCGCCCGGCGGCCTCAACATCCGTAACGAGATCGACATGCTCGGCCAGGAGGAGCGGTTGCATGAATACAAGCGCGCCGCTGCTTCGGCCTTCATCCACGCCAACGGGCTGAACCGGATCGTCTATTCAGGCGGCAGCAGCGCGAAGCTTGGCATCGTCACCATCGGCAAGAGTTATCTCGACGTTCGGCAGGCGCTCGAAGACATAGGCATCGACGAAGTGGCCGCCAATCGTATCGGTATCAGGCTGTTCAAGGTCGGCTGCCCGTGGCCGCTCGACCTGCAGCACATCGCCGACTTTGCTCGCGGCCTAGACACCATCGTTGTCGTCGAGGAGAAACGCTCGCTGATCGAGGTGCAACTGCGCGAGAACCTTTACGGCACCGCCACGCAGCCGGTCATCGTCGGCAAGAAAAACGAACGCGGCGACTGGCTGTTCCCGGCCAAGGGCGCGCTCGACCCCAACGACATTGCCATCGCACTCGGCGAGAGGATCTTGCTAACGATCGGCCCGTCGGAAGAAATTGCCGCGCGGGTGGCGAAATTGCGCCAGTTCCAGGCGATGCTGGCCGACACGTCAGACATCGCCTCGCGCACGCCCTTCTTCTGCTCCGGCTGCCCACACAATTCCTCGACCAAGGTGCCGGACGGCTCGCTCGCCGCCGCCGGAATCGGGTGTCATTTCATGGCGCTGTGGATGGACCGCAACACCGTCGGCTTCACTGCCATGGGCGGCGAGGGCGCGCAGTGGGTCGGCCAGGCGCCGTTCTCGAAGCGCGAGCACATCTTCCAGAATCTGGGCGATGGGACCTACAACCACTCGGGTGTGCTGGCGATCCGCTTCGCGCTGTCGACCGACGCCAACATCACCTACAAAATCCTCTACAATGACGCCGTCGCGATGACCGGCGGGCAGCCGCACGAGGGCGGCCTGACGGTGGACATGATCGCCAGGCAGGTGCGCGCCGAGGGCGTCGAGCGCATCGCCATCGTCACCGACGAGCCGGACAAATATACCGGCAAGGTGGAATTTCCCGCCGGCGCCACCATCCACCACCGCGACGACCTCGATCTCGTCCAGCGCGAGTTGCGTTCGGTCAAGGGCGTCTCGGTGCTGCTCTACGACCAGACCTGCGCCGCCGAGAAGCGCCGCCGCCGCAAACGCGGCACCTTCCCCGATCCCGACAAGCGCATCTTCATCAACGAGCTGGTCTGCGAAGGTTGCGGCGATTGCGGCGTGCAGTCGAATTGCGTCTCGATCCAGCCGGTCGAGACCGAATTCGGCCGCAAGCGCAAGATCGACCAGTCGAGCTGCAACAAGGACTTCTCTTGCGTCAATGGTTTCTGCCCGTCCTTCGTCACCGTCCACGGCGCCAAAATCAGGAAAGCCGAAGGCATAGCCGGCACGGCCGACCCGCTCGCTGGGGTGCCGGCGCCGGCGCAATTTACACTCGGTGAACAAGGCTGGGCGGCGATCATAGACGGTGTCGGCGGCACCGGCGTCGTCACCATAGGCGCGGTGCTCGGCATGGCAGCCCACCTCGAAGGCAAGGGCTGCGGCATGATCGACATGGCCGGCCTCGCCCAGAAGGGCGGCTCCGTGTTCACCCATGTCCGTATTGCCCGCACGCCGGACGACATCCACGCCATTCGCGTATCGGCCGGCAAGGCCGATCTCGTGCTTGGCTGCGATCTCGTCGTTTCGGGTGCAAAGAAGGTGCTGGCCGCGGTGCGCGAAGGCCATACCATCTTCCTCGCCAACACCGCCGAGATCATGCCGGGCGAGTTCGCCCGTTCGGCCGATTTCTCGCTGCCTATCGAGCGGCTGAAGAAAGCGATAAGAACTGCCGCGGGCGACGACAAGGCGCATTTCTTCGACGCGACCCACACCGCCACCGCGCTGTTCGGCAGTTCGCTCGGCGCCAACATGTTTATGCTCGGCTTCGCCTTCCAGCACGGCGGCTTGCCGCTGTCGGACGAGGCGGTCGAGAAGGCAATCGAGCTCAACGGCGAGGCGGTGGCGATGAATATCGCGGCATTTCGCTGGGGTCGCCGCGCCGCCCACCAGCCGGATTTCGTGCGCGGCCTTCTCACCCAGCCGGGCAAGGCCACGCAGCCTGCCGCGATTGCCGAGACGCTGGACGACATCATTGCCCGCCGCGTCGCCTTCCTGACCGCCTATCAGAACGCCGCCTATGGTAAGCGCTATGCCGACAGACTGGCAGCGCTGCGTAAGGCCGAAACCAAGCTCGTGCCCGGTTCGACCGTGGTGACCGAAGCTGCCGCAAAGAACCTGTTCAAGCTGATGGCGATCAAGGACGAATACGAGGTGGCGCGGCTCTATACCGACGGCTCCTTTGCCGCAGATCTCGCAAAGCAGTTCCAGAGTTACGACAGGCTCGAATTCCATCTCGCACCGCCGATCATGGGCAGGCGCGGCAGTGACGGCAAGCCGAAGAAATCGAGCTTTGGTCCGTGGATGATGAACGGGTTCCGCCTGCTGGCGGCGATGAAGGGCCTGCGCGGCACCGCTTTCGACCTGTTCGGCTACAGCGCCGAGAGGCGTATGGAGCGGCAGCTTCTTGCCATCTATGAGGCCGACCTGGAGCTTGTCGCCGGCGCGCTGGCACCGGGCAAGATCGAGGCCGCTGCCGCGCTTGTCGCGGTGCCGGCGCTCATCCGCGGCTATGGCCACGTCAAGCGGGCCAGTGCCGAAAAAGCCGCCGGCGAACGCCAGCGTCTGCTCGACCGCCTTTCGACGGCGCCGCTCCGGCCGCAGCTTCAAGCCGCCGAATGATTCAGCGCTGCGATACCCGTTGTTTACCTGAACTGTAGTTTCCCTGTTTCCGCAGCGTCAACGATGGACGCCGGCAGGGCTCGAACCGCCTCTCTAAACCTTTCTTAAGGCGAATGTGACACTGCTGGGTTCCCCAGGGTTGGGATCCAGGCGTGAATCTGAGACGAAAAAACGAGATTCCGGTCGACGTTTACATTCCGTTCGTGGAAACCCTGTTTCGCGACGGCGTGACGCTTTCGATCGGCATTGTCGCGCAAAGCTTCCTGATTGCCCTAGTCTGGTGGAAGAACGGCGACCCGCTTTATCTGCTTGTCGCGATCGTGATGGTTCTCGTCGGCATCTTCCGCATGAGAAACTTCCGGAAATACAACAGCTTGCCCCCGCCGACGACCTGGGAAGAGGCGCACAAGCGCGAGAACGACTATATCCTCTACGGCTCCTTACACGGGCTCACGCTTGGCGCCTTCTGCCTGCTTGGCATCTATTTTGCGCGCGATAATTTCGCCGAGATCGCCTCCGTCTGCCTGACGCTGGCCACGGCGACCTCCATTGCCGGGCGCAACTACGGCTCTCCGCGCATGGTCACTATTCTCACGCTTGCCTTGACATGGCCGATCTCGTTGGGGTTCCTTTTACGTGGCGATATCTACCACATCCTTCTCGGCCTCCTGTCCGCGCCATTCCTGTTTGCGATTCGCAAATTCGCCGACACGGTCCGCGATGTGCTTTTTGCCGCCGTCTCGGAGGAAAAAAAGGCGAACCGCATCGCTCAGCGTTTCAACCGTGCGCTCAACACCATGTCGCATGGTCTTGTCATGCTCGGTCCCGACGGCCGTGTAGCGGTGGCCAATGCCGAAGCCGCGCACCTGATGTCCCTCAAATCGCCCGACGCGCTGCTTGGCCGCTCGATCCACGGTCTGCTGATGCGCGGCGTTGCCGGCGGCATGCTGGCGCCGAAGGATTGCCGCTACATCGAAGCCCAACTGACGCGCGCGTTGCGCGAGGGTCGTGACCGAAAGGTTTTGGTCTCGCTCGCTAACGGCCAGCACTATGAATTTTCGGCGCGCGAGGGCAGCCAGGAACTGGGCGTCGTCACTTTCGAGGACGTGACCGCCCGCGTCGAGGCGGAAGACAAGATCCGCTTCATGGCGCGTTACGACAATCTCACTGGTCTGCCCAACCGCGCCTATTTCCATGAGCTGGTGGTGGAGGCGATGGCCTCGGGCGATCCAGACCGTCTCTGCGGGCTGGTCGTTCTCGACCTCGACGATTTCAAGAGCGTCAACGATACGCTCGGCCATCCGGTCGGCGACGGTTTGATCTACGCCGTTGCCGAGCGG
This sequence comes from Mesorhizobium sp. M0778, assembly GCF_040320105.1. Taxonomy (NCBI): domain Bacteria; kingdom Pseudomonadati; phylum Pseudomonadota; class Alphaproteobacteria; order Hyphomicrobiales; family Phyllobacteriaceae; genus Mesorhizobium; species Mesorhizobium sp. M0778. The sequence goes on from NZ_JAMYPA010000019.1 coordinate 101,657, forward strand.
CTGGCGGCAGTCGCCGGGCCAGGCATCACCGTCAGCCGCTTCGGCGGCGACGAGTTCATGATCTTCTTCGAGCGCATCGAGGATGAAAGCCACCTGACCGGCCAGGTCGACGAGATCTTCGTCGACCTGCAGGGCGAGGTCGATGTCGCCGGCCACGGGTTGCGCATCCAGGCCAGCGGCGGCGCGGTGCTGTCGCGGGTCAAGGACACCGATGTCGACGCCATGATCGTCAAAGCCGACCTTGCACTCTACAAGGCCAAGGAGCTTGGCAAGAATGGTTGGCGGCTGTTCGAGGCCTCCATGGACGCTGCCTTCCGCAGCCGTCAGCTGATGAAGGCGGACCTGCGCAGCGCAGTGGAAAACAACGAATTGCGGGTTGTCTATCAGCCGATCGTGGCGATGAGCACGATGCGTATCGCCAGTTGCGAGGCGCTGTGCCGCTGGGATCATCCAGATCTGGGACCGATCTCGCCCAGCATCTTCATTCCGCTGGCGGAGGAAATGGGGATCATTTCCGACATCAGCACCTTCGTCCTGCATGCGGCCTGCACGGAATGCGCCAAATGGCCGGCCCAGACCAGCGTGTCGGTCAATCTCTCGGCTAAGGATTTTCGTAACCGTGACGTTATCCAGAAGGTTCGCGAGGCACTTGCCGGTTCCGGTCTGCCGGCCGGCCGCCTCGAGATCGAGGTCACCGAGACGGCGCTGCTCGACGACAAGTCGCTGACACGCCAATATATCGAGGAATTGAAGCGGCTCGGCGTGCGTATTGCACTCGACGATTTCGGTACCGGCTATTCGAGCCTGAGCTATCTCCATAAACTGCCGCTCGACAAGATCAAGATCGATCGCTCGTTCCTGATCGACGTCACCCAGAACAGCCGGTCGCTCGAATTGCTCAAGGGCATCGTCAACCTGTCACGGCCGCTGGGACTTTCTGTCACCGTCGAAGGCGTCGAAACCTTCGAACAGCTCAAGATCCTGGCATTGCAGGTCAAGCCCGACCTGGTCCAGGGCTTTCTGTTCGGGTCGGCGCTCAGCGCGTCCGGCATCGAGACGATGTCGAGCACGGTCTGGCCCTTTGCCAAGGACATCAAAACAGCGAGGAAGGCGACGCGGCGTTGATTTTTATGTCGAAAAACCGCGCAAATTTAGTACAATTTGGTCGATTGTTAACCTTAACGAGCGGTAAACAACCTCCTGCTTATTTTCATCTTTACATCTCAGGACCCTGCCTTAGTGTCGGCTGGTGGCGGTAATTCGCGGGGATAGAGTTCATGTGTGCCCAGTTGACTTCGCTCGGCCATGCGGCGAGCGCGGGCGGGGAAAATTCGTCCGAAACCATGTCCAGTTTCGCCAGGAATGTTTCGGCGATGCTAGAGCGGACGGAATACCGCCGTTGCGACAAGGGCGAGGATCTCGAGGACATCTATCGCCTACGCTACAAGTCGTACCGTTCCAACGATATGGTTCCCGACAACGAGAACCACACCATTCACGACGAACTCGACGAGGTGCCTAACGTCTTCCGGTTCGGTGTCTACATCGACCAGGAACTCGTCAGCACGCTGCGTATTCATCACGTCACGCTGTCGACGCCAAGATCGCCTTCCACCAAGGCTTTCGGTGACATCGTCAGGCCGATGCTGGGGGAGGGCATGAGCTTCATCTGCCCCAGTCGGTTCGCCTCCGACCCGGAATGGTCGCGCGTCTATCCGCAGATACCTTATCTCACGCTGCGGCTCGCCGGCATGGCATGTTTTCACTTCAACGCGCCCTATTGCCTTTCGACCATCCGTGAGGATCACGCCGGCTTCTACAAGCGGATCTACTACGCCGAGAAGATCAGTGAGCCCCGTGCCTATCCTGGCGTCTATAACAAGGTCGTGCTCTACCGTGCTGATGTTGGCGCTATTCGCGAACGGTCGCTGTCGCGCTTTCCATTCTTCCGTTCGACGCCAATGGAGCAGCGTATGTTATTCAATGCGCCCGGTGCCGGCGAACTCGCTCCGCTGACCATCCTGCCTACCGCCAAGTATTTTCGCGAAGCCGCCTGAACGAGCCCATGGAGCCTTCCGGTAGCTTCGGCGTTCTGGGCAAGGTGCTGGTGGTAGGCTGGCATCCGCCAAGCATCGCTTCGATAGCGATCCGATCCAAGGAACCGATATGACCATTTCGACACTCGCCCTTACCCCGCTTATCTCGCTGATTGCAGGCGTGCTGATCCTGGTGATGCCGCGGCTGCTCAATTATATCGTCGCCCTTTATCTGATCGTTGTCGGCCTGCTCGGGCTGTTCCCGCATCTCGCCAGCTAACGACATCGGCAATAGCGGACCTGCCATCCATTGTGATTGGTATCGCCGCGCTCCGACCCGCCTCGTTTCAGGGGTTGGGTCAGTCATAGCCGCTGCGCACGTTGCGGCACATCATTGACGCAGCGATTTCAAGTTTCGCTTGAGACTGTTGGCTGCGGCGCTGCGGCGATGCGGCAATAGCGCCATTGCCCTTAACGCGGCTTTTCGCTATGTGCCTGAAAGATGTCTTCGAAGGGGTATTCCTATGGCTGAACACACGCCGACCGGTCCTGTCGAACTGGGCGCGAAGATGGATTATGCCGAGCACGACCGCACCTATGCCGGCTTCCTGATGCTGGCCAAATACGGGTCGCTGTTTTGCGCCGCAGTGCTTCTGGCCATGGCGTTCGGCTTCTTTGTGGGCGGCTTCTTCTCGGGGACCATCCTGTTCGTTCTGATCCTGGCCGTCGGCGCCTTTATTCTCCGATAACTCCTCCAATTTTTGTCGAGGACGCCGGGCGTCTTGCGGTAACGGGTTGCGGCCGAAAGGATCATGCGGTGGGACAGACGGTTTTCATCCCTCGTGAGCTCGACGCGAACGAGCCGCGCGTCGCGGCCTCGCCCGACACGGTGAAGCGGCTGGCGGCGCTGGGTTTCGACGTGGTCGTCGAAGCTGGCGCCGGCGCGGCGTCGCGCATTCCCGACGAGGAGTTTGCCAAGGCCGGCGCCGCGATCGGCAAGGCCGGCGATGTTTCCAGGGCTGATGTCGTGCTGAAGGTGCGCCGGCCGAGCGATGCCGAGCTGAAAGTCTATCGGCCGGGCACTGCCGTGATCGCCATCATGGATCCCTATGGCAACGATGCCGGCGTCGCCGCGTTGGCCAGGGCCGGTGCTACTGCTTTTTCCATGGAGTTCATGCCGCGCATCACCCGCGCCCAGTCGATGGACGTTCTATCCAGCCAGGCGAACCTCGCCGGCTATCAGGCGGTGATCGACGCGGCTGCCGAATATGACCGGGCGTTGCCGATGATGATGACGGCGGCTGGCACGGTACCGGCGGCGAAGGCCTTCATCATGGGCGTCGGCGTCGCCGGTCTGCAGGCCATCGCCACCGCGCGCCGCCTCGGCGCCGTGGTCACCGCCACCGATGTGCGCCCGGCTGCCAAGGAGCAGGTTGCTTCGCTCGGCGCAAAGTTCCTGGCGGTCGAGGACGAGGAATTCAAGGCGGCCGAGACGGCCGGCGGCTACGCCAAGGAAATGTCCAGGGAGTATCAGGCCAAGCAGGCGGCGCTGACCGCCGAGCACATCGCCAAGCAGGACATCGTCATCACCACCGCGCTGATACCGGGCCGGCCGGCGCCGAAGCTGGTTTCTGCGGCAATGGTCGCCTCGATGAAACCCGGCTCGGTGATCGTCGACCTTGCGGTCGAGCGTGGCGGCAACGTCGAGGGCGCCGTTCCGGGGCAGGTGGTGACCACCGCCAACGGGGTAAAGATCGTCGGCCATCTCAACGTTCCCGGTCGCGTCGCCGCCTCCGCCTCGCTGCTCTATGCGAGAAACCTCTATGCCTTCCTCGAGACGCTGGTTGACAAGGCGACGAAGACGCTTGCCATCAACCGCGACGACGAGCTGGTCAAGGCAACCATGCTGACCGATGCCGGCAAGGTCGTGCATCCCGCCTTCGTCAGGGCTGAGCAGGAGCCGCCAAAGGGCCAACATGTCGAACCGCCGGCCATTCCGGCCAAGACGATGGTTGCCGAGGCTTCGGCGAAGCCGGCTGCGAAGAGGCCGGCCGCTTCGAGGAAGCCCAAGACCACCGGAGGGATCGCGTGATGGATCAGACCCTGCAGAAAGCCCTCGACCAGCTCGACCAGGCCACAGCTGCCGTCCGCCTTGCGGTACAGAACCTGGCCACCGCGCCCGGCACCGAGGCCGCTGGTGACGCCGCGCACGCGCTGTCCGGCGGCGCGATCGATCCCTTCGTCTTCCGCTTCGCCATCTTCGTGCTGGCGATCTTCGTCGGCTACTACGTCGTCTGGTCGGTCACGCCGGCGCTGCACACGCCATTAATGGCGGTCACCAACGCCATTTCCTCCGTCATCGTCGTCGGCGCGTTGCTTGCCGTCGGCATCTCGGCCTCGGGCATCGCCACCGGCTTCGGCTTTGTTGCGCTGATGCTGGTATCGGTCAACATCTTCGGCGGCTTCCTCGTCACCCAGCGCATGCTGGCCATGTACAAGAAGAAGGAAAAGTAGGCCGCTATGAACGCCAACTTCGCCTCCTTCCTCTATCTGGTCTCCGGCATCCTGTTCATCCTGGCATTGCGCGGCCTGTCGCATCCGACCACCAGCCGCCAGGGCAACATGTACGGCATGATCGGCATGGGCATCGCCATTGTCACGATGCTGGCGCTGGCCACCCCTTCCGCCGGCCGCTTTGCGCTGATCGTGCTCGGCCTCGCCATCGGCGGCTCGGTCGGTGCGGTCACGGCACGGCGCATTGCCATGACCTCGATGCCGCAGCTGGTCGCCGCCTTCCACTCGCTGGTCGGTCTTGCCGCGGTCATGGTGGCGGCCGCCGCCATCTATGCGCCGGAAAGTTTCGGCATCGGCACCGTCGCCGATATCCATGCCCAGGCGCTGATCGAGATGAGCCTCGGCGTTGCCATCGGCGCCATCACCTTCACCGGCTCGGTCATCGCCTTCTTGAAGCTCGACGGCCGCATGTCGGGCAAGCCGATCATGATCGGCGGCCGTCACTTCATCAACGCAGCCCTGGGCATAGCGCTCATTGTGCTGATCATGCTGCTCGTCACCACCGAGTCCAAGCTGGTGTTCTGGCTGATCGTTGCCGCCTCGCTCGTGCTCGGCGTCCTTCTCATCATCCCGATCGGCGGCGCCGACATGCCGGTGGTCGTATCGATGCTCAATTCCTATTCGGGCTGGGCAGCGGCGGCACTCGGTTTCACGCTCGGCAATCTGGCGCTGATCATCACCGGCGCGCTGGTCGGCTCATCGGGCGCCATCCTGTCCTACATCATGTGCAAAGGCATGAACCGAAGCTTCATCTCGGTCATCCTCGGCGGCTTCGGCGGCGAGACATCAGCCGCTGCCGACGACGGCATCGAGCGCACCGTCAAGCAGGGCTCTGCCGAGGATGCCGCCTATCTGATGATGAATGCGCAAAAGGTCATCATCGTGCCGGGTTACGGCATGGCCGTCGCCCAGGCGCAGCACGCGCTGCGCGAAATGGCCGACAAGCTCAAGGCCAACGGCGTCGACGTCAAATACGCCATCCATCCGGTGGCCGGCCGCATGCCCGGCCACATGAATGTGCTCTTGGCGGAAGCCAACGTGCCTTACGACGAAGTGTTCGAGCTGGAGGACATCAACTCTGAGTTCGCGCAGGCCGATGTCGCCTATGTCATCGGCGCCAACGACGTCACCAATCCGTCCGCCCGCGACGACAAATCGTCGCCGATCTATGGCATGCCGATCCTCGACGTCGACAAGGCGCGCACCTGCCTGTTCGTCAAGCGCTCGCTCGGGTCCGGCTATGCCGGCATCGACAACACGCTGTTCTACAAGGACGGCACCATGATGCTGCTCGGCGACGCCAAGAAGATGACCGAGGAGATCGTCAAGGCGATTGATCACTGAAACGGCGTCGTTGCCAACTCACTGCCGGTCGTCGAAATACAGCCCTGGCTCCGCGCCGGGCTTTTTCTTGGCTGTTACCGGTTCTGAAGCTACGATAGCGACCCGTCGTCTTGTCTAACGGCGTCATCGGTGGAGGTGCTGGTGCCCGACCCTGGTTCTGCCGCGTCGCCGGCCGCCGATCTGACCGCAGCAGAGAAGGTGCCGCGCAAGCGCAGCCAGGCGGTGGTGGTCGTGCACGGTATGGGCGAACAGCGGCCCATGGACACGTTGAGGGGATTTGTCCAGGCCGTTTGGAGCCACGATCCGGCCCGTGCTCCGTTCTATGCCCATGTCGCTGATCCGGCCGACCCAATGGGTGCGAAGATCAACCAGAGCTGGATCACGCCCGACAGCCGGACCAATTCGCACGAGCTTCGCCGGATCACCACACCGTATGATGTCGATGGCCGCCGCACCGATTTCTACGAGCTTTACTGGGCCGACATCACCCAGGTCACGACCCGGAGCCGCCTTGCTGCCTGGGTGACGACCCTGCTCTGGCGCAAGCCCGCCGATATTCCGCGCGATGTGCGCAAACTCTATGTCGTCACGCTTTTGGCCACCATCGTCGTCCTTGGCGCGGCGCTGGCGCTCGCAACGTCGGCCTGGCAAGGCTATATCTCCTGGACGACCGGCGTGCTTGTCACCGTCCTGGCGTCGTTCGTTATCTGGTCGGTGGACCAGTTTGGCCTGCCCTATTTCGGCGATGTCGCCGCCTATGTGCGGGCCGAAGCGGCGACGGTCGAGAAGCGCGCGCTGGTCCGCGAGCGTGGCCTCAAGCTGCTGAAGCGCCTTATGGTGGACGACGCCTACGACCGCATCGTGCTGGTCTCGCACAGCCTGGGGTCGATCATAGCCTATGATCTGTTGCAGATATTATGGGCCGATTTCAGGCCTCGAAAGCTGGAAGCCATTCGCGACAGAGCGAGGCTGAAGGCGATCCACGCCGTCGATAAGGCGACGCTGGCCGCCGATGCTTCCGCCTGGCCCGACCGCCTCGATGACCTCCCCGCATTCCGGCGCGGCCAATGGGAACTCTACCGGCAGCTTCGCGACAGTGACGCCGATCATCCGCTGCCGTGGAAGATCAGCGATTTCGTCACGCTCGGCAGTCCGCTGACCCACAGCGAGTTTCTGGTGACCTACAATCTTGCCGAGTTCAGGCGCGGCATCGCCGAGCGGCTGTTCTCGGCATGCCCGCCGATCGCCGACAGGGCGGCGGGCGGGACTATGCTCTATCAGGAAGGCCGCAGCCATTCGGGCAAGCCACAGCGGGCGGTGCATCATGGCGCGATGTTTGCCGCGATGCGCTGGACCAACATTTTCGACAGAGGCAATGGCTGGTTGACCGGCGACCCGATCTCCGGGCCGATGACGGAGAACTTTGGTCCGGGCGTGGAAAACATCCAGGTCGAGCTGCGCGGCTCGCTCGGCCGCGTCTTCACACACACGCTCTACTGGTCGTTGACGGCGAGCGGCGTCGAGGCCAACGCACCGTCCGGCGTGCCGCGCTCGCACCTTGCCGTGCTGCGCGATGCGGTCGATCTCGGCCGCAAGCTGGGGGACTGAGCTGTCGGTGGCGAGCAACGCACGACAATGCTGCGCCGACAGCTCAAAGCAAGGTCCGCTTCGGGGTAATCTTCGAAGCGGACCGAGTTCGCTTAGGCGCCGATCAACGATTGGTCAGGAAAATCGCTTCCTCGTCGTCGCGCTGCCTGCCGCCAAGTGCTGCAGCCGCACTGGCAATGAAAGCCCCGACGACCAGCGACAGCGCGCCAATCAATGAGAAGGTGGCGCCTGCCTTTCTGGCGGTGTCGGCCGCCTGCTGGGCCTTGACCTTGGCCTCCTGCGCTTTGGCGATTACCGCATCGACGCGAGCGGTGGCATCCGCTTCCGACAGGCCTGTGCGGGCGGCCACCAGCCGCGACAGATAGGTCTTATCATCGGCCGATATTTCGCCTGCTGCCGCACTCGCGATCAGAATGCGCGAAGCCTGGGCCGTTGCCGCGGCATCGCTCTCCGGATTGGCGGCAGCGAGCCTTGCCGGATCGGCGGGGCGGAACAGCGTATCGACGAAATACGATGTGGCGTTGTCAGTCGAGGCGCCACCCGCGTTTGCAGTGGCACCTGCCGAAGCACCCATTGCCGCGCCGGATGCCACAGTCGAAGCAGCCTGCACACCGGTACCTATCGCGGCCGAAAGCGCCGTGCCGAGCACGCCGGCGACGAGCAGCGTCGCCAGCGCCCAGGCCAGGAAGCCGTGAGCGGTATCGCGGAAGAAGACTTCATCGGTGTGGATACCAACCCATTTGGTGCGCAGGCGCCCGGCTAGGTAGCCGCCGAGGGCCGATGACAGCCACTGCACAATGATCAGCCAGACGGCGGTGGAAACGGCGAAAGTGGTGACTGACGCACCCGAGCCGGACCATGGCGACACCATACTCAGCCCAAGCCCGGACCCGAGCAGCATCAAAATGAAGGTAAGTGTCGACGCAGCAAAGGCGCCGGCGACGATTGGTCCCCAGCTGACGGCGGGGGATGAGGATTCCGTCGGTGCGGAAACCTCGGTAGTCGTTAGGGTGGACGGCATGGAAGCCTCCTACCTTGCAAAAAGCAGAATCAGAATAATGATCGGAATCGGGACTCCGAGAAGCCAGAGCAAAATGCCACGTCCCATGAATGCCTCCTGCGGCGATTGTGATCAACTACAATGCCTTGAAAGACTTTCCGTTCCGGGAGATCCTCGGTGATCTTTGTTGCGGTGCAGCAGTCGGCGTCGGTGCGCCAAGATGCACCAATGCACTTCATGCCTGCAGGCTGGGTATTCTGGATGGCGGCTCAGATGTCCAGATTGGCGACCGACAGCGCGTTTTCCTGGATGAATTCGCGCCTTGGCTCAACCTCGTCGCCCATCAGTCGCGAAAACAGTGAGTCCGCGTCAGTCGCGTCATTGACCTTGACCTGTAAGAGCGAGCGCACATTCGGGTCGAGCGTCGTTTCCCAGAGCTGCTCGGCGTTCATTTCGCCAAGGCCCTTGTAGCGCTGCATGGTCAGACCCTTGCGGCCGGTGGCAAACACGGCATTGAGCAGTGCCAGCGGCCCCGAAATTGTTTCGGAGACATCCTTGCGGCGCAGCACCGGCGGCTCGCCATAGATTTCTGCCAGGCGCGGCGCATAGCGGTCGAGCTGGCGTGCGTCGGCGGAATTGATCAGCGCCAGGTCGAGATGCGCGAACTCCTTGACGCTGCGCACCGTGCGCTCGAATACATAGCCGCCGACGCCCTCGTTGGAGGTCGACATGCGGCCTGTCCAGCCGCGCTCGGTGTCCTCGGCGATAATGTCGAGACGGCGGGCAACGCGCTCGGCCATCTCGTTGGCGCGACCGAGGTCGGTGAAGATTTCGGGGTTGAGCGCGCCGGCAATCGCTGCCTGCTCCACCACGCCTCTGTTATAGCGCGTATGCAATCCGTTGATGAGCTGGCGGACAGCCAGGGCATCGTCGATGGCGCTGCGCAGATCCTGTCCGGCCCGCACCTCGCCCGTGCTGAGCGCAAGCGACGCTTCTTCCAGCCCCGAGCCGATCAGGAATTCCTCGAAGGCGGCTTCATCCTTGATATATTGCGAGCTCTTCCCTCGTGTCACCTTATAGAGCGGCGGCTGCGCGATATAGAGATGACCGCGTTCGATCAGTTCCGGCATCTGGCGGAAGAAGAAGGTCAGCAGCAAGGTGCGGATATGGGCGCCATCGACATCGGCGTCGGTCATCAGGATAATCTTGTGGTAGCGCAGCTTGTCGGCATTGAACTCGTCCTTGCCGATCGAGGTGCCGAGCGCGGTGATCAGCGTGCCGATCATGTCGGAGCCGAGCATGCGGTCGAAGCGGGCGCGCTCGACATTGAGGATCTTGCCGCGCAGCGGAAGAATGGCCTGGTTCTGGCGCGAACGGCCGCCCTTGGCCGAGCCGCCCGCGCTGTCGCCCTCGACGATGAAGATTTCGGATTTCGCCGGATCGCGCTCCTGGCAATCGGCCAGCTTGCCGGGCAGCGAAGTGACGCCGAGCGAGCTCTTGCGGGTGATGTCGCGTGCCTTGCGCGCGGCTTCACGCGCGGCGGCGGCCTGGATGACCTTCTCGATGACCGCCTTGCCCTCGGTCGGGTGCTCCTCGAGCCAGGTGCCGAGCGCCTCGTTGACGAGCCCTTCGACCACCGGGCGAACCTCGGACGACACCAGCTTGTCCTTGGTCTGCGAGGAGAATTTCGGGTCGGGAACCTTGACCGACAGCACCGCGGTCAGGCCTTCGCGGCAATCGTCGCCGATCAGCGCCACTTTTTCCTTCTTGGTCAGGCCCGAGGAGTCGCCATAGCCGGTTATCTGGCGTGTCAGCGCACCGCGGAAACCGGCGAGATGCGTGCCGCCGTCACGTTGCGGGATGTTGTTGGTGAAGGCCAGCACGTTCTCGTGGTAGCTGTCGTTCCACCACATGGCGACTTCGACGGTGATGCCGTCGCGCTCAGCGCGGATCGAAATCGGCTTGTCGAGCAACGGCTTCTTCGTTCGGTCGAGATATCGGACGAACTCTTCCAGCCCGCCATCATAGTGCAGTTCATGGCGCACGATGTCGGCATGGCGGGCATCGGTCAAAACGATGCGCACGCCGGAGTTCAGGAAGGCGAGCTCGCGCAGCCGGTGCTCCAGCGTACCATAGTCGAACTCGACCATGGTGAAGGTCTCGGACGACGGCAAGAACGTGATTTCGCTGCCGCTGCGCCCTTCATAGGTGCCGGGGACCTTGTCTTGTTCATAACTGCCGGTGATGCGCAGCGGTGCGTCGGCGTCGCCATGCGTGAAGCTCATCTCGTAGATCTGGCCGTTGCGGCGGATCTTCAGTTTCAGCCAGGCCGACAGTGCGTTGACGACCGACACGCCGACGCCGTGCAGGCCGCCCGACACCTTGTAGGAGTTCTGGTCGAACTTGCCGCCGGCATGCAGCTGCGTCATGATCACTTCGGCCGCCGAAATGCCTTCGCCGGTGTGGATATCGGTCGGAATGCCGCGGCCATTGTCGATGACCGTCACCGAGCCGTCCGGATTGAGCGTCACCGTCACCAGGTCGGCATGGCCCGCCAGTGCTTCGTCGATGGCGTTGTCGACCACCTCATAAACCATGTGGTGCAGGCCCGAGCCGTCGTCGGTGTCGCCGATATACATGCCCGGCCGCTTGCGAACGGCGTCCAAGCCCTTCAAAACCTTGATGGAATCGGCGCCGTATTCGGCTTCAACGCCGTTGGCGATGTCGGTCTGGTCGCTCATGAAAACCTGTCTGATTGGTGCCGTGTGCAGAGCGCGAAAAATCGGCGTCGAATCGCGCATTCCTAATGTCGTAGATATAGGCGCAAAAGGCGGTTTTTCCAAGGTTTGCAGGCATTTCCGAACGGAATGACCGTCGCGTGAACCCGCTACCGGCGCCTGGCTTCGATCCTGGCCAGCCGCTCACGCAAAAACTTGATCATGAACTTGTATCGCGGCGCCAGCCGACCGGTCCGGTCGAGCTCCAGCGTCATGTCGAGTGCCTTGGAAAGGACGGCTTTCGGGTCCTTTGCGACTTGGGCGTAGTCGATATAGGCAACCACCAGGTCGCGCTGCCAGGTGGCGTTGTCCGGATCTGACTGGGCAAGTTTCTCGCGAATGGCAAGGCTGTCCTGAAGGGCTTGCCGGGCTCCCCTGACGTCGCGCTGCCTGAGGCGGAGCGTGGCGACTTCGGACAGCGTTATCGACAAGTCCCGCTGCCAGTCGGAATTGGCGGAATCGAGCTTCGCCAGCCTCTCCGCAATCGCGTAGCTGTCCAGATAGGCTTTCAGTGCGGCTTTGTGGTCGCCCTGTATCGCCAGGACGCCGGCGACCTTCTCGAGGCACACGGACAGGTCGCGCTGCCAATCGGTGTTGTTCGGGTCGCCGGCGGCGAGCGCGCTGGCTTGCGAGAGTGCCTGACGATAAGCCGAAAGTGCCGCCGGCCAATTCTGCTGGTCGCTCAGCGCGTTGCCGACCTTGGCGTTGCCGACGGACAGGTCGCGTTTCAGCTCGGTGTCGTCCGGATCGCGTTTCGCCAGTTGCTTGACGATCGCCAGGCCTTCCTTGTAGGCCGTCAGCGCCCCAGCGGCGTCGCCGCGTTCGCGCAGCAGGTCGCCTATCGTATCGTGGCTGACCGAGACGTCACGCTGCCGATCGGCGTCTCCCGGTCTGTCCGCCGCCAGCGCCAGCCGCACCTTCAGGCTCTCTTGATAGGCCGCCTGTGCGTTGTCCAGTTGACCTGCGACATGGGCAAGGTGGCCGATCTCATCATAGGTGATGGTCAGGTCGCGCTGCAGTTCGGCACGGTCGGGCTCTCCGGCAGCGAGCTGTTTCTTGATCGACAGGCTTTCCTGATAGACCTGTGCGGCGCCGGCCAGATCACCTTGCGTCGCCAGCACGTTACCGATCTTGTCGTCGGTCATGGCGAGGTCGCCGAACCACTCCAGATTGTCCGGCTCTGCCTCGGTCAGGTCCTGCAGAATGGTCTTGGCCGTTTCATAGTTTTGCAGCGCTGCCGGCAGATTGCCTTGCGCCATCCGCACGTTGCCGAGCTTGACGTGGCTGACGGCGAAGTCGCGCTTCACGTTGGGATCGGTTTCGTGGCGCGACCGCCGCTCGAGATCGGCTTGCAGCGCCTCGAAGGCGCGGCCAGCAGCATCGATGTTGCCGACCGTGGTATAGAGCTTGCCGAGCTCGTCCAGCGTGCGGATCAAGCGGTCGGCGTCGTCGAGCGACAGCACCACCTGTCCGGCTTCGCCATAAAGCGTGAGCACGGATTCATAATCCTTGATGGCTGTGGCGTAGTCGAGGTCGGCGCGCGCTGCCCCGCCGGACAAATAGCGCGTCGCGGCTTCGGAAAGCGTGCGACTGACGAAATTGGCCTTCAGCGCGTTGCGCGAGATATTGTCGATCTCGGCTGCTTCGGCAAGCTTTTTCCGCGCGGCATCGAACGCTCCCAGCGAAAGCTGCTCTTCCGCCTGCCGGCGCAACGCTGCCACTCTGAGATCGTCGGAGGAAAGCGTCTGCATTTCGCTCCGCACCTTGACGAAGGCGTCGGCTGCCTCACGCAGCCTGGCGTTCAGACTGTCCGCGGAGAGGCGGCCGGCATCGGAACTGATCAACGCGCCATAGAGCGGTGCCAGCGGCATGTCGGCGTCGCTGGCGATCTTTTCCACCTCGCCACGCATCGCGGGCGTCACCTCGGCCATGGCCAGCAACAAGCGTTCGCGCTCCGGCAGTTTCTCCTTGGCTGTCGTGGCAAAGAACAACTGCGGCAGGCCGCTCTCGACATAGGGCAATTGCCTGCCGCGCGAGAGATCGTAGACCTCCTGCTGCACGAGCGTCAGCACGGAGCGGATCTCAAGACCCTCGGTGCCGAGGTATTTCGTCAGCGCCGCGGTGAACGGCGAATTCTGGCCGGTCCCATCCGAGGCGGTCTCGCCGGGCGCCGCCGAGAAGGCAAACAGGATGTTTTCTGCCCGCCCGATGCGGCCAAGACCCGGCCGGACCTTGTCGCTGACCTCTTTTACCAGCGCCGTTGCGCCTCGGCCTTCGCCGCCCGTGGCAGCAAACGGATCGCTGCGGCAGGCATCGAGCACGATCAGTCCGACCTTGCTGGTGGCGGCGACGGCCGCGCGGATCTCCTCCAGCGGCAAGCTGGTCCCTTCCAGCGTAGCGAGCGACGACGCGTCTGCATCCACCGGCAGGAGCCGATTCTCGCCGGCGATCTCGACGCCGTGGCCGGAGAAGAACACCAGTGCCACGTCGGCGCCTTTAGCATCCTCGCGGAAATCGTCGAGCGCCCGGCGCATGCGCCGCAGGTCGCGGTTGGTTTCGAGGAAGACCTCGAAACCGAGCTTCCTCAGCACCGTTTCCATGACCTCGCCGTCATTGACGGGATTGGCGAGCGGCCGGATCAGCCGGTAGTCGTTCTCGGCGATGACCAGCGCAACGCGCCGCTCCGCCATGGCACCGGAGGCCGTCGAGAGGATCAGCAGCAAAGCAAACAGAAGACGCAAATCGAACCGCCCCGGCCCGGTCATTTCCCGGAGCATTCCATCTCTTTATGGCATGGGCAAGCCGCCCGTTCGTGTTGTTAGCCGGCCCTGCCGTCCGATCACATGGACGCCTGCCTTGCCAGCCACTACATTGAGGGGTCAGCGGAGCAAGCCATGGACAGTCAGCCCGTCCCCTTCGTCCCGCCGGCGCCGAAGCCGCGCACCGCGCCGCCTTCGACGCTGGAGATGATCCGCATCGTCTATCGCAATCCGCTCGAACTGTGGGGCGAGGCGACCTACAACGAGCCCTGGATTTCGGTGAACGGCGTCGGTGGGCCGCTGGTCATCGCCAACGATCCCGGCCTCATCCGCCATGTGCTGGTCGACAACGCCAAGAACTACAAGATGGCGACGGTGCGCCAGAAGATCCTGCGGCCGATCCTGCGCGACGGGCTGCTGACCGCCGAAGGCGAGGTGTGGCGGCGTTCGCGCAAGGCGATGGCGCCGGTATTCACGCCGCGTCACATTTTCGGCTTCGCCGAGCCGATGCTGAAACGCACGCTCGAATTCGTCACCCGTTACGAGCAAGGTGGCACGTCGGATATCGCCCACGACATGACGCTGCTCACCTTCGACATCCTGGCTGAGACGCTGTTTTCGGGCGAGATATCGGGCGAGCCGGGCAGCTTCGCCAAGGAGATCGACCGCCTGTTCGAGACGATGGGCCGGGTCGATCCGCTCGACCTTTTGCGTGCGCCCGATTGGCTGCCGCGCCTGACCCGCATCCGCGGCCGCAAGACCATGGCCTACTTCCGCAAGATCGTCACCGACACGGTGCAGATGCGCGAGGCGCGGCTGAGGCGCGCTCCGGACACGGTGCCGCAGGATTTTCTCACGCTGCTGTTGAAGGCGGAAGGACCGGGCGGGCTGACCCGGGCCGAGGTCGAGGACAACATCATCACCTTCATCGGCGCCGGCCACGAGACTACAGCCAGGGCGCTCGGCTGGACGCTCTACTGTCTCGCCGAAGCGCCATGGGAGCGCGAAAAGATCGAGCCCGAGATCGATGCTGTGCTGGCGCGTGAGCCCGACCCGACGAAATGGCTCGACGCCATGCCGCTGACCCGTGCCGCCTTCGACGAGGCGCTCAGGCTCTATCCGCCGGCGCCCTCGATCAACCGCGAACCGATCGAACCCGAAACCTGGAACGGCCTCTATATACCGCGACGCGCCGCGGTGCTGGTGATGCCGTGGGTCGTCCATCGCCACAGGAAATTATGGGACCGGCCGGACGCTTTCATGCCGGAGCGCTTTCATCCGGGGAATCGCGAAAAGATCGACCGTTTCCAGTATTTGCCGTTCGGCGCCGGCCCCCGCGTCTGCATCGGTGCCAGCTTCGCCATGCAGGAGGCGATCATTGCGTTGGCGATCATGCTGTCGCGCTACCGTTTCGACACCACCGCGGAGACCCGCCCCTGGCCGGTGCAGAAGCTGACGACGCAACCGCAAGGCGGGCTGCCGATGCAAGTCACCCGGCGCGCCTCGTAAGCGGCTGAACGTCCATTCGCGCCGGTATTATGCGGCGGACTTGCGTTGGAACTGGCCCGCGGCGCGGTAGCGCCAGAGATAGCTGGGCAGGATGGTTCCGATCGACCGTGGCTGGATTCCGAGGCCGGCGAGCGTCCTGTTGTCCTTGACGGCGGCATCCGACACGACATTGTGCTGGCGCAACAGCAGGACCTGGTCCTTGGTCAACAACGGATTGGGCAGCAGCCCGAGAATTGATGCCTGGAGGTTCGCCAGCCACCACGGCATAGGCAGCAAAAACCGCTTGCGTTCGATGATAACAAGCAATTCTTGCATGCATTCCTTGAAAGTGAGCACCTGCGGCCCGCCGAGCTCATAGATATGGCCGCCCTGGACCTTGCCGTCGACCGAGTGCGCCACCGCTTCGGCGACGTCGCCGACATAGACCGGCTGGAATTTCGTCTGACCGCCGCCGATCAGCGGCAGGACTGGGGAAAAGCGGGCCATGTTGGCAAAGCGGTTGAAGAAACCGTCCTCCGGCCCGAAATTGATCGATGGCCGCAGGATCACAGCGTCCTGGACCGTCTCAAGAACGGCCTTTTCGCCAAGCGCCTTGGTGCGCGCATAGTCCGATTGTGCGTGGAGATCCGCGCCCAGAGCCGAGATGTGGGTGAGGCCGGCGCCGACGGCGCGCGCCGCTTCAGCGACAGCGCGCGCGCCGAACTCGTGGACGGCAGTGAATTTCTGCCGGCCGGCCTCATGCGCGATCGCCACCAGATTGACGACATGGTCCGCGCCTTGCACGGCGCGGTCGACCGACCAGCGCACCCGGACATTGGCCTGCACCGGCTGGATCTGCCCGACATTGCCGAGCGGCTGCAGGTGGCCGGCGAGATCGGGCCGACGGCAGGCGACCCGGATGCGGTAGCCGCGCCTGGCCAGCGCCCGCACGACATGACGACCGACAAAGCCGGAGCCGCCGAACACGACGACGAGCTTTGGGGTCTGCAGGATTTCGGTCATGGCTGGCTCCGGCGGGCTATCCAGATGGCTTGGTTGAAGCCGTTTCATAGTCCGTTTCGCGCCAAAGGCAAAGGGCGACCATAGGTCGCCCGGCATTGTTGAAGCATGATTTTCCGGATCCGCTCGAAACGGCAGAAAACTCCGCCGAGGCCCGGCTTTGCGGTAACTCCATTCGAAACAGGAACCTTTGTTCGGTCGGCGATTTTAGATGTATGGTTTGATTCCGAATGAAGGATATTGCCAATGACAAAACGCGTTGCGATCTTCGCTCTGGCATTAGCAGCAGGCTGCAGCATTGGCGCCTCGGCATTCGCCGGAAACCGGCATCACCACCAAGCTCAACCCGAACGCTATGTTCCCGCCAACGGCGACATCATCGAGTTCCTGTTCGGTGGCCCGCGCTACTATGACAACCACCTGTTCACGACAGCCGCCGAACCCTGCTCCTACAACAGGGTAGGACCGGACGCGAATGCGGCGAACGTCATCAACGATCATTATTGCGGGAAGTAGGCTCGCGCTGCCGGATCGGCCGGCCTCCTCAGCCGCTCATCGGACAAACGAATTTCTTCAGGACGAATAGCGCGCGGCGAATTCGGAAATGCGTTGCACCACAGCTTTCGGCGCGCTTATGCCGCGCGCCGCCGACTTCTCCGCGGCCTCGGCCCGGGCACGCCCCGGCACATGCACGCCATAGCGCCGCCGCAACCGGTCGAGCTGGTCCTTCATCCGTTTCTCGAAGTCCGGATCGAGCAGCTTGGGCTCGACGGCGAGCACGAACAGGCCGGTCCCCGGACTGTCCTGCCCGCCGTCGAACCATGGCGCATCGAGCGACCAGTTGGCGCCCGACAGGCCGGCAGCCAGCACCTCGACCATCAGCGCGATGTTGGCGCCGCGCTGGCCGCCGAAGGCAAGCATGGCGCCTTTCATGGCGGCTGCCGGGTCCGTGGTTGGATTGCCGCTGGCGTCCAGTGCCCAGCCTTCGGGGATCTTCTTGCCGTCCTCGGCCGCCTTGCGGATGTTGACGAAGGCGGTGGCGCTCGACGACTGGTCGATGACCAGCGGCGCCCCGTCCGCGGCCGGTGCGGCAAAGGACATCGGGTTGGTGCAGTAGACCGGCTTGACCGAGCCCGAGCCGGCAAGCACGGCCGGGCCGTTGGTCGCGGCGAACGATACCAATCCCTGCGAGGCCAGCCGTCCGGTGAAATAGCCGAGCGCGCCGCACGTATAGGCATTCTTCTGCGAAAAGATGGCAACGCCGAACAGCCGCGCCGCCTTGGCGAGGTCATCGATCGTGCGGTCGAAACCGGTATGCGCCAGTCCGCCGCGGGCATCGGAGAGATAAACCGCGAGCGCTGGCCTGGTGATGACAGGATCGGCATTGCCGTCGATACGGCCGGCTTCCAGCGCTTCGAGATAATCAATGAAATGCGACAGCCCGACGGTCGATAGTCCTTCAGCCTCGGCCGCGACGATCGAGGCAGCCAGCGACTGCGCCGCCTCTTCGTTGGCGCCGGCGCCAAGTGCGGCCATCCGGCACAGCCCTGTCGCCTGGTCGAGACTGAGTTGCATGGTAGCTGCCCTGAATTCGCGACTTTAACAGCTTTAGCCTAGCTTGCTCGGGATCCGCGCCTCGAGCCGGTGGAAGCCGAACACCAGGATACCGGTGATGGACATATAGACCAACGCCAGAAGCAGCAAGGGTTCGTAGGTGACGAAGAGATCCTGGCGCACCCGCGAGGCTACGGCATAGATGTCGACCATGGTTATCGTTGCCACCAGCGGTGTTGCTTTCAGCTGGAGAACGGTTTCACCCGCCAGCGTCGGCAGCGCCCGGCTGATCGCCTGCGGGAGCCATATTCGCCTGAAGATTTTCCAACGGCTCATGCCGAAAGCGCGGGCCGCCTCGAGTTGGCCATGCGGTACACCGGCGAAGGCGCCACGCATCACTTCACCT